>CANIRI010000025.1 GCA_947469815.1 Comamonadaceae bacterium
AACTGGGTGTGCGGCAGGTGATCGGCCTCCACGCCTTGACCGAACATCTTGCGGTTGATAACCAAACCACCCACCGAAATGCCGCCGAAGTTGACGCCGTGATAGCCTTTTTCGCGGCCGATAAAACGGGTTTTGCTGCCCTGGCCGTTGAGGCGCCAGTAGGCTCGCGCCATCTTCAAAGAGGTGTCTGCGGACTCGGAGCCGGAGCCGGTGAAAAAGACCTTGTCCAGGCCTTCGGGCGTGAGTTCTTTGATTTTGTTGGCCAGCTCAAACGACAAACGGTGGCCGTACTGGAAGCCGGGGGAATACTCCATAGTGCCGAGTTGCTTGGCTACTGCGGCGGTGATTTCGGGGCGCGAATGGCCCAGACCGCAGCACCACAGTCCGGACAGGCCGTCCAGAATTTTGCGGCCCCGGTCGTCGGTGTAATACATACCTTCTGCGCTGACCATCATGCGCGGATTGGCTTTGAAGTTGCGGTTGCCGGTGTAGGCCATCCAGTGCGCGTCCATCCAGGCCGGGCTTTGGGCGATGTCGCTGGTGGTGGACAGGGGCTCACCTGCGGTGGTGTCGTTGAGTTTCATAAGGCCTCCAAATAGAGAGATGGTTTCCAAAACACAGAACTTGGATTTTCGCGGGTGTTTACGCTTATAAAGCACAGATTATCACTCTTTACTTGCGGGTTTATGCAAACAACTACGCCGACACCGAAGCCCAACCCCCGCCACGCGCCCCTGGGCCAAATCAGCGATATGGACTTGCGCTTGCTGCGGGTGTTCCGCACCGTGGTTGATTGCGGCGGTATGGCCGCCGCCGAGCTGGAGCTCAACATCGGCGCGTCCACGGTCAGTCGGCACATCAAAGACCTGGAAACCCGCCTGGGTTTGCGTTTGTGCAGCCGGGGTCGTGCCGGCTTTGCGCTGACGCCGGAAGGCGCGCAAATTTACGCGCAAACCGCGCAGTTGTTTGCCGCGGCCGACGCCTTCCGGGCGGGTGTGGATGAAATCCACCAGCGCATGGGCGGCGAGCTGCAAGTGGCGGTGTTCGACAAAACGGCCAGCAACCCGGCGGCCCGGATCGGGCAGGCGATTGCGCTGTTCAGCCAGGCCGCGCCGGACGTGGCACTCAGCCTGCATGTCGGCACCCTCACGGCGATTGAGCGGGGAGTGTTGGACGGGCAGTTCCAGGTCGGCATTGTTCCCGGCCACCGCAGCTCCAGCGCCTTGGAATACCAGCACCTGTTTGACGAAGGCATGCTGCTGTACTGCGGTGCCGCGCACCCCTTGTACGGTGCCGACCACGGTGCGCTGGATTGGGAGGCCATGCGTGCCCTGCGTTTTGCCGGGCTGGGCTACCACTCGCCCAATATGGAGGTCAGCCAGCGCCTGCGCCTGCGCCGGGTGGCCACTGGCTTTGACCAGGAGTCGATTGCCACCTTCATTTTGTCGGGTGAATTCGTCGGATTTTTACCCGCCCATTACGCAGCCAGCTTCGAGGCCGCCGGCCAGATGCAGGCCATTGCACCGGCCCGCTTCCACTACGACTGCGCATTTTTTGCCATCACCCGCCACGCACCGGCACCGGCGCGCGCGACCCGTCTGTTTCACCAGTGTCTGGCACAGGCGCACGGCGCTTAACAGCGCGGGAGTGCCCGCGCATTCAGATTTGGATATCGCGGTTTTCCCACACGCAGACGCGGTTGCGGCCGGTCTGCTTGGCGGTGTACAGGCATTTGTCAACCCGCTCCAACCAGGCCACGTGGGGCTCGTCGGGCTGGTATTGCGCAACACCAAAGCTGCAGGTCAGGGCGATGGGCTGGCCGCGCACAAACAGGGGCTCAGCCGCGATGGCCGCGCGCACACGCTCGGCGGTACCAATCGCCTGCTCCTGGTCGGTTTCGGGCAGCACCAACAAAAATTCCTCGCCGCCGTAGCGCACCACCCAGTCCACGCTTTCGCGGGTTTCGCGGCGCATGATGGTGCTGACATGGCACAAAACCTGATCGCCTACCAAGTGACCATGGGTATCGTTCACACGTTTGAAAAAATCAATATCGACAAATACCAGCGTGAGTGCGCGCTGGTAGCGGTCGGCACGCTCTGCCTCTTGCACGATCCGCTCATTGAACAAGCGGCGGTTGTAGCAACCGGTTAAGGGGTCCATGGTGGAAAGTTGCTGAATCGACTCCATCGCCGACTGCAGCGATTGGGTGCGGTTTGCCACTTCGGCGTCGAGCTCGCGCATCTGCTTGTCGATTTCTTTGTGCAGGGACTGGAAACCTTCGACAACGATGTCGATTTCGTCTCGGCGGTGGTCCTGCCCGCGCGCAGCCACTAAGTCCTGGCTGTTACGCCGGTCCGGCGATGCGCCAACGTACTCCAAAATGTGCCGCAAGGGGCGCTCCACTTCGCGCTTGAGCAACACAATAATGAGCAGGCACAGGATGCCGTATCCCAACATCGCAACGCCGACTGCGCGCCCCACTTCGGCATACAAAACGGTGGGGTCTGGCGCCAACTCCAGGGTGCCCAGCGAAATCTCGCGGTCATAGGGTTGCGCAAGGTTGAATATCCGGGCATTGGGGTGGTTGTGCAGCGCGGTGTCGCCGACCTCAAATACGGCGCCGATGTCGGCGCGCAGCCGCACATAGCCGATGGATGGATGCTGGCTGATTTGCACCAGTTGGCGCTGAATCACCAGAGGTTCGGCTTCCCAGACGCTGGCTGCCAGCAAGGGCAACTGCGATTGGGCAATGAGCTTGAGCCCCTGGTCAAAATCCTCGGAGAGATGCCGCCAGGCGTACCCTCCTTCCACAGCGCCGATGGCCAGCACACAGGCGACGCAGTAGACGCTAATCCGTTTGATCAGCTTGTTGGCAACCGATTGAACCGCCTGATCGCGCACCGGCTAGCCTTTCCTGCCAAGCAGCTGCTGGAACGCGAAGTTGTAGCGCTTCAACTGCGGGTTGTGGAACTTGCTGAAACGCTTGAAATCAATCGCATCAAAACGCCCATCGCCATACAACTGGCTGAAGCGGGCTGCCTGCTGCGGGCTGAACAGGCTGAACATGGGTTGGGCCATCTCCACACCCTCAGTCTGCGCAAAGTCGCGACCATGGTGGTGGTCGTACACCAGCACCAAAGCCCAAGCACCCAGCATGAAATGTCCCCCGGCCAGTGCACTGAGCTCACCGCTGCGCAGCGCATCCAATGCTTGCGGCGAGGTGTTGATGCCGCTGAACAGCACATCTTGACCCGGTATCAGATTGCGGCTGCGCACTGCGTCCATCGCGCCAAAGGCCATCAAGTCACTGCCGGCCCACACCAGCCGGGTTTTTGGGTAGCGCTGCAACAGCCACGGCATTTGCTCCGCCGCGCGCGCGCGGTCGAAGCCACTGAAAATCTCTTGCGCCAGCACCACATCGCCCGCCTCCGCCACGGCGCGGCGCATGCCCTGGGCGCGCAATAGTGAGGACGGTGTGAGCTTGTCGCCGCTGAGCGCGACCATGTGCAAACGCTCCCCGGGCACAGCCCACGCAGCGGCACGGCCTTTTTCAATCAAGGCTTTGGCCGTCACATAGCCGGCGTCTTCGGCGCGCGGCTCCAAGCTACCTAGCCACAGCTTGTATTTTTCGCGCGGTGCCCCGCTGAGCTTGCGCTGGGAGAGGTCGGAAATACCGCTGAACACCATCAGCACTGGTATGCCTGCACCGTCCAGAATGCGCAAGCAAGCCGCCCCAAAGCCACCCTCATTACCCAGCAAGACATAGTCGGGGCGGCCTTGGCTGGGCCGGGCGGCGATGTCGCGCGCGACCTCTACCGCTTTCGCGTGGTCACGCTCCAGGTAGGTAACCTCCAGCGCAATATCCAGCTTGAATGCCGCTGCCTGCATGGCCTGGGTGACGGTGACCCAGTAGGCCTCGTCGGACTTTCCAGGGTTGATAAATGCCACGGACAGGGCGGATCCGCAAACCGGAAACAGCAGCACCCAGACCGCCAAAACCACTTGGCTTGCCAATCGTAAAAACCGCTCCCGTGTTGCAAACAGTGCCTGCACATGCCCCCGCAAATCGTATTGCAATCGTTATTTGAAGCCTGAGCCCTTTAGGACAGACCAGCCTCATTCTACGAAGCCGCAATGCGTTTGCCGCCAAACGCGCATGCCGCGCGTAGCGTGCAAACTTTTATATTCGTATTACGAAATCGTGTGATTTAACGGTAGACGTTTGCATCTGCAACCGTGAGCGCAGTCATATTGACGATACGCCGCACGGTGGTGCTGGCCGTGAGGATGTGCACCGGCTTGGCCGCCCCCAGCAGAACCGGACCGATGGCAATATTCCCGCCCGCTGCGGTTTTGAGCAGGTTGTAGGAAATATTGGCCGCGTCGATATTGGGGCAGACCAGCAAGTTGGCGTCGCCGTTCAAGGTGCTTTGGGGCATTTGGACTTCCCGCGCCGCGCTGTCAAGCGCAATGTCGCCATGCATTTCGCCATCGACATCCAGCCACGGTGCCTGCGTCTGGATCAGCGCCAAGGCATGCCGCATCTTCACCGCGCTGGGCTCGTTGCTGCTGCCAAAGTTGGAGTGGCTGAGCAAGGCCGCTTTGGGCTTGAAGCCAAAGCGCAGCATTTCCTCGGCGGCCATGATGGTGATCTCGGCGATCTGCTCCGCGCTGGGGTCGTAGTTGACATGGGTGTCGACCAGAAAAACCTGGCGTCCGGGCAGCAGCAGGCCATTCATGCACGCATAGGCGTTGACCTCGGGCGCACCGGCGGCAGCGCCACGCTTGCGCTTGCCAATAACCTGGTCCACGTAATGCAAATGCAAGCCGGTGGTGCCCCAGGTTCCGCAAATCAGGCCGTCGACATCGCCTTTGTGCAGCAGCATGGAGCCAATCAATGTCAGGCGCCTACGCATCTCGATCTTGGCAACCTGCACGGTCACGCCCTTGCGCTGGGTCATCTCGAAGTAGGTCTGCCAAAAATCGCGGTAGCGGTGGTCCTGCTCGACGTTGACCACGGCGTAATCCTGGCCTTCGCGCAGGCGCAGACCGAACTTCTGGATGCGCTCGCGGATGATGGCCGGGCGGCCGATCAGCGTGGGCAAAGCCAACCCTTCGTCCACCACGATTTGCGCGGCGCGCAGCACCCGCTCGTCTTCGCCCTCGGCGAAAGCCACGCGCTTTTTGAGCGCCGTCTTGGCCATGGAGAAGATCGGCTTCATGGTCGTGCCAGAAGCGTAGACAAAACTCTGCAGCCGCTCGCGGTAGGCGTCCATATCGCCAATCGGGCGCAGCGCCACGCCACTGTCCACCGCGGCCTGCGCCACGGCGGGCGCAATCACCATCATCAGGCGCGGATCAAATGGCTTGGGAATCAGGTACTCGGGGCCAAACTCCAATTGCTCGCCCGCATACGCGGCAGCCACGACCTCGTTTTGCTCGGCTTGCGCGAGCTCGGCAATCGCGTGGACCGCCGCAATTTCCATCTCGACCGTGATGGTCGATGCACCCGCGTCGAGCGCGCCCCGAAAGATGTAGGGGAAGCACAAGACGTTATTGACCTGGTTGTGATAATCGGTGCGGCCGGTGGCCATGATGGCGTCATCGCGCACCGCTTTGACTTCTTCGGGCAGGATTTCAGGCGTCGGATTGGCCAGCGCAAAAATCAAGGGTTTGGCGGCCATCGAGGCCACCATGTCGGGCTTGAGCACCCCACCGGCAGACAGACCCAGAAAGATGTCCGCGCCCACCATCACCTCGCGCAAGGTGCGCGCGCTGGTCTTTTGGGCAAAGACAATCTTGTCCTCGTCCATCAGCTCGGTGCGCCCCTCATAGACCACCCCGGCCAAATCGGTCACAAAAATGTTTTCGCGGGGAATACCCAGCTTCACCAGTAGCCCCAAACAGGCCAAGGCCGCCGCGCCTGCGCCCGATGTCACCAGCTTGACTTTTTTCGGGTCTTTTCCGACCACGCGCAGTCCGTTGAGCAAAGCCGCGCCGACCACGATGGCCGTGCCATGCTGGTCGTCGTGAAAGACCGGAATCTTCATGCGCTCGCGCAGCTTGCGTTCCACATAAAAGCAATCGGGCGCTTTGATGTCTTCCAAGTTAATGCCGCCGAATGTGGGTTCAAGCGAGGCGATGATGTCCACCAGCTTGTCCAGATCGTGCTTTTCGTTGATCTCGATGTCGAACACGTCGATGCCGGCAAACTTCTTGAACAAGACGGCCTTGCCCTCCATCACCGGCTTGGCCGCCAAGGGGCCGATGTCGCCCAGGCCCAGCACCGCCGTGCCGTTGGTGATCACCGCCACCAGATTGCCCCGGCTGGTGTATTTGAAGGCGTTGTTCGGGTCTTTGACGATCTCCTCACACGGTGCAGCCACGCCAGGGGAATAGGCCAAAGCCAGGTCGTGCTGGTTGACCAACTGCTTGGTGGCTGCGATGGAAATCTTGCCGGGGGTGGGGAACTGGTGGTAGTCCAGCGCCGCTTGGCGTTGGGACGCGGGCTTACTCGGTTCGGCCGGGGACCCAGGGGCAGTCGCAGGGGGTTTGGTGCTCATCGGAATCCTTATGCGGGTGCCTGGCGGCGGGTGCGGGATGCAGCTTGCGTGCCCGCGCCGCCAGGGCCAAGGGATTGTAGGCCGGTGCTATCGGCACCACCGGGTCAGGGGGCGGTCGCTTTGGTCCATTCCATGCGCTTGCTGCATTGCTTGCCCGTCAGCACAAAACCCCGTTGCGCGCCCTCGGCATCCACAAAACGCCAGGCTCCGCCCTCCCGCAGGCCTTCGGTGGCAGGGTCCTGCGCCCAGCTGCCTTGCAGATCGGGGTGCGGGGCGGCAACGGTAATCGGCAAGGCAGGGGTTTTGACGGCCACCGGCATCAGCGGGAAAACCAGGTCCGTGGGCGTGCCGGCCAAGGTCGCCGCCAAGGCCCTCGCCGCGTTCATGATGGGCATCACATAGGGCAGGGTACGCCCGCCGGCGCTGGCGTATTGGGCGCAGTCGCCCAAGGCATACACACCCGGCGCGCTGGTTTGCAGGTGCGCATCGACCAGCACGCCGCGCGCGCAGGTCAAGCCGGCATGTGCGGCCAATGCCGTGTCGGCACGCAAGCCCACGGCACTGAGGACCGCATCGGCTGCAACCGAGGTGCCGTCGGAGAGCGTCCCGACAAAGCGGTGCGCGCCTGCGGCGGCTGCCTGTAGGGTCTGAACCGTGACACCCCAATGCCAGACCACGCCCAGGGCCTGCAGCGCCTGGCGCAACTGCTCGGCGGCGGCGGCAGGCAACAAAGACGCCAGGGGGCCGGGGGCCGGGTCCACCACGTGCACCGCGTAGCCGGCTTGCAACAGGTCATTGGCAAATTCGCAACCGATCAAACCGGCACCGATCACCAACACGCAGTGCGGCTGGCCGTCTGCACGCGCTGGCAGCGCGGTCAGCTCTGCGTGGAAGCGACGGAAATCATCGAGGTGGTTAACGCTTTGGACCACCTGCGCCGCATCGCCTTGCATGGGTATGCGAATCGGGTTGGCGCCCGTGGCCAGCACGAGTTGGCGGTATGCCAGGTCTTCGGTTCTGCCGCCCTGCTCCACGCTCAGCGTGTGGGCGGCGGCGTCGATCGACAGCACCGTGGTGTACGTACGCAAGGTGACGCCCAGGTTCTGGGCCATGGTGGCGGCAGCCGTGGTCACCAGTTGGTCCGGGCTGCGCTTCTGACCGAATGCGTTGGACAGCGTGGGCTTGGCATAAAAATCCCCGTTGTCCCGCGTGACGAGCGCAATAGGCACCGCCGCGTCGAGCTTGCGCAATTCGCGCGCCGTGGTCCAGGCCGCCAGACCGGCGCCCACAATGACCACCGGCGGCGCGCCTGCAGCGCTCATACCTGCACCACTTCGAAATCCGCTTTGGCCACGCCGCAATCCGGGCAGGCCCAGTCGGCCGGCACATCCGCCCAGAGGGTTCCCGCCGCAATGCCGTCTTCCGGTCGGCCCAGGGCCTCGTCATACACAAAGCCACACACAATGCACATATAAGTTTTCATGGTCAATCTTTCGCTGGGGTCAATTTAAGGGTTTTCAAAAAATGCTGCCAAGTGGGCGGCTCAAGCCGCCACTTTTGCCAACTGCGCACGGTAATGGTTGGCGTGGCGCTCCTCCACCTTGGCCAAGGCGGCAAAACGCTTTTGTGCGGTGCGCAAGGTGGCGGCAAATTGGGCCGCATGCACTTGGGATTCGGCAATTTGCTCGTCCATTTCGGCCACCGCAGCGGCGTTGCCTTCGCGCTCGGCAGCGTCACGGAAACGCGGGTACATCTCGCTGTATTCATAGGTCTCGCCATCAATGGCGATTTGCAGGGCGGCTGCCGGTGTCAGGCTGGCCTTGGGGTAGAGCAAGTCCAAGTGGCCGAAGGCGTGCATCACCTCCTGCGCGGCGGTTTCTTCAAAGACCAGCGCAGTGTCTTCATCACCGGCGGCGCGCGCCAGCCGGGCAAAGTAGCGGTATTTGATGTGTGCCATGGATTCGCCGGCAAATGCGGCCTCCAGGTTGGCGAGGGTGGTGATTTCGGGGCGGGTCGCGGTGGTCATCATGAACTCCTGTGATTGATGAAATAAATCGGAACAGGAGGAATGATAGGGATTATTGATTGTTTGCGCCAATTGGGATTGGCTAATTGATTGATAGCCACTATCACCCGGCAGCGCGATGCGCTCATTCGCGCATCAAGGCCTCGATGGCGTCGGGCTCCACCGGCACGCCACGGCTGATCAGCTCGCAACCGCCTTCGGTGACGATGGCGTCGTCTTCGAGCCGGATGCCGATGCCGTGGAAATGTTCGGGCACGCCCGATGCGGCGCGCACATAAATGCCAGGCTCAATCGTCAGCACCATGCCGGCGCGCAAGATGCGCGCGGGGCGGCTGATGATGTCCTTCCCGGTCAGCGCGTCGCGCCGCACGCTGGCATTACCGATTTCAGAAGGCTCGGTATACGCACCGCAATCATGCACATCCATGCCCAGCCAGTGCCCGGTACGGTGCATGTAAAACGGGAAATAGGCGCGCTTTTCAATCACATCGTCCAGGGTGCCCACCACCTTGGCATCCAGCAGCCCCAAGTCGAGCATGCCTTGGGCCAGCACTTTGACGGTCGCGTCATGCGGATCGGTGAAACGGGCCCCGGCACGGGTGGCGTTGACGGCGGCCACTTGCGAAGCCAGCACCAGTTCGTACAAGTCACGCTGCGGCCCGGTGAAGCGGCCGTTGGCCGGAAAGGTGCGGGTGATGTCCGAGGCATAACCATCGAGCTCGCAGCCCGCGTCGATCAGCACCAGTTCGCCATCGCGCACCGCGCCCGCGTCGGCGCGGTAATGCAGCACACAGGCGTTGGCACCGGCCGCGACGATCGAGCCATACGCCGGGCACTGCGAGCCATGGCGGCGGAACTCGTGCAGCAACTCCGCATCCAGGTGGTATTCGCGCACGTCGTGCCCGGCGCGCAGCATGCGCGCGCTGAGCTGCATGGCGCGGATATGCCCGCCTGCGCTGATGCGCGCCGCGCGGCGCATGGTGTCTTGTTCGCTGGCGTCTTTGACCAGGCGCATCTCATCCAGCGGCTCGCACAGGTCGCGCTGCTGGGTCGGACACAAGGTGCCATAGCGCACCCGCTCGCGCAGGCTTTGCAGCCAGCCGCCCACCCGCGTCTCCAGGCCTTTGTGCGTCGCAAACGGAAACCAGACCGCGTCGCAGCCGTCCAACAAAGCGGGCATGCGGGTATCGATGTCGCTGACCGGGTGCGCGTCACTGACGCCCAGTTCCTGCGGCGCGGCCTGCGGGCCCAGGCGGTAGCCATCCCAGGTTTCGCGCTCCATGTCTTTGGGTCGGCAAAACAGCGTGCTGCGGCCGTCGCCATGCAGGACCAGCCAGCTGTGCGGCTCGGTAAAACCGCTGAGGTAGAAAAAGTAACTGTCTGCGCGGTACAAAAAATCCGCATCGCGGTTGCGCTGCTGCTCCGGCGCGGTGGGAATGATGGCCACGCCTTTGGGGCCGATGTGGCGCGCAATAGCGGCGCGGCGGGCAGCGTAATCGGGGGCAATGCGCAGCATCGAATCGGTCATCGTGTTCATACAGGGCAATCTCCAGAATTGAGTTCGGCCAAGCGGGCCGGCGTACCCACGTCGACCCAGGTGCCGGCGTACAGCGTGGCAGTGACATGTCCATTGTCCATGCCCCGGCGCAATAGCGGTGCCAACGGGGCTTTGGTGCCTTCGGGGTTACCCGGCGCGATACCGCAATCGGCGAAAAAAGCCTGCTTGTACAGGGCGATGGTGCTGAAGGTAAAGCGCGGCGCGCTGTCGCCTGCTGCCAGGTTCAAGGCCATGCCGGTTTCTGACAGGCCAAAATCGCCCCGCGGGTTGTGCGCCGGATTGGGCACCAGCCAGATATGCGCCAAGGCGGGGGCGGCGGCAAAGCGCGCAAGGTCCTCGGCAGAAAAAGAAAATTCAGGCGCATACACATCCCCGGCCGCCACCCAGAAGACCGGGGCCAGCTGGGGCAAGGCCCGCACGATGCCACCGGCGGTTTCCAAGGCCCCGCCGAAATCGCGGCCCTCCCGGGAATAGCGGATATCCACGGGCGGCAACGGCGGCGCTTCAAACAGCGGGCCCGGGCTGTGGGCAAACTGCTCCTCCAGCCAGGCAGTGTTGATGACCACGCTGTGCACGCCCCCGCGCTGCAACCCTTCAAGATGCCATTGCAGCAGCGGTTTGCCCTGAACCTCCAGCAAGGGCTTCGGAACGTGGTCGGTGAGCGGGCGCATGCGCTCGCCGCGACCGGCCGCGAGCAGCAAGGCCTGAGCTGAAGCGTTGTGCATGTGGCGGTTTTAAAGAACGCGTTAACGGGCGGCTCAGCGACCGCCCATGGTCACCGCGCCAAAGGCATGCTGCGCGTGGCGCGGCAAACAGCGCCAGTACGCAGGTGTGGCTTGCACCTGGCCGCCCAGCTCAGCTGCCGCCTGCCAGCCCCAGCGCGGGTTGTACAAAAAGGCACGCGCCAGCGCGATCAGGTCCGCATCGCCGGCTTGCAGGATCGCCTCGGCCTGTGCCGGCTCGGTGATCAGACCGACCGCGATGGTGGGCAAGGCGGTGGCCTGCCGCATGGCGCGCGCCAACGGCACCTGGTAGCCCGGCGCGAGGGGGATTTTTTGCTGCGGCGACACGCCGCCCGATGACATATGGATGAAGTCGCAACCCAAGGCCTTCAAGCGCTGGCCAAAGACGCTGCATTGTTCGATGTCCCAGCCACCCTCCACCCAGTCGCTGCCCGAAATGCGGATGCCCAGCACGCCGCTGAACGCGGCGCGCACGGCCGCAAAAACCTCCAGCGGATAGCGCATGCGGTTGTCCAGGCTGCCGCCATAGGCATCGCTGCGCTGGTTGGCGATGGGGGATAAAAATTCATGCAGCAAATAGCCGTGGGCGTTGTGGATTTCAATCGCCTCAATGCCCATGGCATCGGCGCGGCGAGCCGCTGTGACAAAAGCATCGCGCACCCGCGCCAACTGGGCTGCGTCCATTTCCGCCGGCGCGGCCTCGGCCGGGAGTTGCGGTAAAGCGGACGGGCCGTAAGGTAACCAACCACCGGCGTCCGCAGGCAGCAACTGGCCGCCGCGCCAGGGCACATCGCTGGACGCTTTGCGCCCGGCGTGGGCCAGCTGGATGCACACAGGCACCGGCGGGGCCAGTTTGCGGGCGCGGTGCAGCGTGTCGGCCAAGGCCGCTTCGGTGGCCGAATCCCACAGGCCCAGACAGGCCGGGGTGATGCGCCCCTCGGGCACCACCGCAGTCGCTTCGATGGTGAACATAGCCGCCCCGCTGTTCAGCAAATTGGCCCAATGCATCAAATGCCAATCGGTGGCCCGGCCGTCAACGGCCGCGTACTGGCACATCGGTGCCACGGTGATGCGGTTGGCGAGTGGCAAACCCCCGCGCGGCGAGGGCATGTGAAAAGGACTGAATAACTGGCTCATAGTTTGACTGAGGGCAAGGTCGCCCCGGAAAAAACACGCATCATGCGCGAAGTTGGATCGCGCGCACCATCCCCGATAAAATCGCGTGCCCTCCCCACCCGCCTCGCCGTCCCGCTTGCGGTTCATTCACGCTTTGACCATGCCGTCTATGACTTCACCTCAACAATCCCACAACATGGCCAATGCCATCCGCGCCCTGGCCATGGACGCAGTGCAAGCCGCCAACTCCGGTCACCCCGGCGCACCCATGGGTATGGCCGATATCGCCGTGGCCCTGTGGGGCGCGCATTTGCAGCACAGCCCCAGCAATCCGCACTGGATCAACCGCGACCGATTCGTGCTTTCCAACGGCCACGGCTCGATGCTGATTTATGCGCTCTTGCACCTCACGGGCTACAAGCTGCCCATGGCTGAGTTGAAGAACTTCCGCCAGCTGCACAGCAAAACCGCAGGCCACCCCGAAGTCGGCGTGACCCCCGGCGTGGAGACCACCACCGGTCCGTTGGGCCAGGGCATCAGCAACGCCGTGGGCATGGCGCTGGCCGAGAAACTGCTGGCCAAGGAATTCAACCGCGAAGGCCACGCCATCATTGACCACCACACCTACGTTTTTCTGGGTGACGGCTGCATGATGGAAGGCATCAGCCACGAGGCCTGCGCGCTGGCCGGAGCCTGGAAACTGGGCAAGCTGATTGCCTTGTACGACGACAACGGCATCTCCATCGACGGCAAGGTTGCGCCCTGGTTCATCGACAACACGGCACAACGCTTCACGGCCTACGGCTGGAACGTGATCGACGCGGTGGACGGGCATGACGCGGCTGCCGTTTCCGCCGCCATTGCCCGCGCTAAAACCAGCAGCGACAAGCCCACGCTGATCGTCTGCAAGACATCGATCGGCAAAGGCAGCCCCAACCGCGCCAACACCGCCAAAGCGCACGGCGAGCCACTCGGCGCAGAAGAAATCAAACTCACCCGGGAAGCCCTGGGCTGGCCGCATGCGCCCTTCGCCATTCCCAAAGACGTATACGCCGCCTGGGACGCCAAAGCGGCCGGGCGGGCGCGCGAACAATCCTGGAACCAGCGTTTTGCTGCCTACAAGGCTGCGCACCCCGCATTGGCCAAAGAATTGCAACGCCGCATGAAGGGCGAGCTGCCGAAAAACTTTGTCCAAACCGCGGTCAACGCGGTGGTCTCCGCCGACACCAAGCGCGACACCGTGGCCTCGCGCAAAGCCTCGCAAATTGCGCTGGAACATTTCACCTCCG
>CANIRI010000026.1 GCA_947469815.1 Comamonadaceae bacterium
GGGACGTGGCGCGATCAAGGCGCAGGGCCGGGCCATCGGACAGAAAATCGGCACTGGCTCAGTGCGCGTTGTCCACAGCCTGGAAGATATGGACCAGGTGCAAGCGGGCGATGTACTGGTCACCGACATGACAGATCCCAACTGGGAGCCGGTCATGAAGCGCGCCGCCGCCATCGTGACCAACCGGGGTGGCCGCACCTGCCACGCGGCCATCATTGCGCGCGAATTGGGTATTCCGGCTGTCGTCGGTTGTGGCGACGCCACCGAGCATTTGCGCACCGGCATGCTGGTGACCGTGAGTTGTGCGGAAGGCGACACCGGCTTCATTTACGACGGCCTGCTGGAAACCGAGGTCAGCGAAGTCGAGCGCGGTGCCATGCCCGAGATCGCGCTGAAGATCATGATGAACGTGGGCAACCCCCAGCTGGCTTTTGATTTTTGTCAGTTGCCCAACGCCGGTGTCGGCTTGGCGCGTTTGGAATTCATTATCAACAACAACATCGGGGTGCACCCGAAGGCGATTCTGGATTACCCCCATGTTGCCCCTGATTTGAAAAATGCCGTCGAATCGGTCGCCCGCGGACATGCCTCGCCCAGGGCCTTTTATGTGGACAAAGTCGCCGAAGGTGTGGCCACGATTGCCGCGGCTTTTTGGCCTAAGCCTGTCATCGTGCGTTTGTCGGACTTCAAGAGCAATGAGTACCGCAAACTGATTGGCGGCAGCCGCTATGAGCCTGAGGAAGAAAACCCTATGCTCGGTTTTCGCGGCGCGGCGCGCTATGTCAGCGCCGATTTCCGGGAAGCTTTTGCCATGGAATGCGAGGCGATCAAGCGGGTGCGCAACACCATGGGCTTGGATAACGTGCAAGTGATGGTGCCCTTTGTGCGCACCCTCGAACAAGCGCGCCGTGTCACCGAGCTCATGGCCAGCCAGGGTTTGGAGCGCGGCAAAGACGGATTACAACTGGTCATGATGTGCGAAATACCGAGCAATGCCATATTGGCCGAAGCGTTTTTGGAATACTTTGACGGTTTTTCCATCGGCTCCAATGACCTGACCCAGCTCACACTGGGGCTGGACCGGGACTCCGGCATGGAATTGTTGGCGGCGGACTTCGACGAGCGTGATCCGGCTGTCAAGGCGCTGATTCGGATGGCGATTGCTGCGTGCAAAAAGCAGGGCAAGTACATCGGCATTTGCGGCCAAGGCCCCAGCGACCACCCGGACTTCGCGCGGTGGCTGCAAGACGAGGGGATTTCCTCGATCTCGCTCAACCCCGACAGCGTGATCGCGACCTGGAAGCAGCTGGCCGGGCGCTAACAGCTATACTCGTTGGCTTCGCCTTGTCACACCCCGCAGACGCTGGGGGTGACTCTATGTCCCGTTAGGGATTTTCCATAAGGAGTTTCAATGCGTCATTATGAAATCATTCTCATGATCCATCCGGATCAGAGCGAACAAGTTCCAGCCATGCTGGAACGCTACAAAGGGATGATCACCGCTGGCGGTGGTCACATCCACCGGGTTGAAGATTGGGGCCGTCGCCAGATGGTTTACATGATCAACAAGCTGGCCAAATCCCATTACCTGTGCATCAATATTGAAGCCAGCCAAGCCGTGATGGCCGAATTGGAGCACGCCTTCAAGTTCAACGACGCCGTGTTGCGCCACCTGACCGTTTCCAAGAAGAAGGCCGAAACCGGACCGTCTTCCATGATGCGTTCGGTTGAGCGCGAAGAAGCGCGTCGCTCGCAGCCTTCGGACTTTCACGCCTAAGGGAGCGGTCGTACACGCTGTTTGGCGATGAACCAGGTCCTGCTGACCGGCATTTTGGTGGAGCGTGACGCGATGCGTTACACCCCGGCAGGTCTTCCAGCCCTTGGTTTTCGTTTGGAACATAGCTCCGTGGTGCACGATGTGCACGCACAACGCAAAGTCGATGTGAATGTGAAGTCCATGGCTTTCGGAGCGGTTGCAGAGCGTTTAGCGGTACAGCCTCTGGGAAGCAGTTGGAGGTTCAGCGGTTTTTTGGCAAACGGGCGGCAATCGAAGTCGCTGGTTTTTCAGGTTCAGGAATTTGTTCAAGATTAGTTGAGGAATTGATATGGCTACTTTCAAAAAGTTCAACAAAGACAAGCGCCCTAAGCGCAACACCCAGTCTTTGCTTTTCAAGCGCAAGCGGTTTTGCCGCTTTACGGTCACTGGTGTGGAAGAGATCGACTACAAAGACATCGACACTTTGCGTGACTTCATTGCGGAAAACGGAAAAATCATCCCAGCCCGCCTGACCGGAACGCGCGCTATTTTTCAACGCCAGTTGAACACCGCCATCAAGCGCGCGCGTTTCCTGGCGATGTTGCCGTACAGCGACCAGCACAAAATCTGAGGAGCATCAGCATGGAAATTATTCTTCTCGACAAGGTCGTCAACCTCGGTGGTCTCGGTGAGATCGTCAAAGTCAAAGACGGTTATGCCCGCAACTTTCTGATCCCCGCAGGCCGCGCACGCCGTGCCACCGTGGCATCCAAAGCGGAATTCGAAGCGCGCCGCAAAGAGCTCGAAAGTGCCGCTGCAGCCAAATTGGCCGAAGCCACTGCGCTGGGCGAAAAACTCGCCGGCTCGACCATCAAATTGACCCAAAAAGCCGGTGTTGACGGGCGCTTGTTTGGTTCAGTCACCAACTCTGATATTGCGGAAGAGTTGGGTAAAACCGGTTACAAAGTGCCCAAGGCTTCGGTGCGCATGCCCAATGGCCCGATCAAAACCGTGGGAGATACTACGGTTGCGGTGGCCTTGCACACGGACGTGGTGGTGAACGTGACGGTTTCTGTTTACGGCGAAACGGCCTGATACCCGGATCCGGGGTTCGGGTCTAGGCCCGGCTACAGCCCTCACAAGAAGCCGCTGGGTCCCCGCCGAGCGGCTTTTTCTTTGGAGAATCTATGGAAGTGGGTACCAGCAGTGACGCAACGCCGGATAGGCAAATAGCGCAGTTGCGCGTCCCGCCGCATTCGGTAGAGGGCGAGTCCAGTGTGCTGGGCGGTCTGCTGCTGGATAACCAAGCCTGGGATTCTGTGGCGGACATCCTGAGCGAAGAAGATTTCTACCGCTATGAGCACCGGCTGGTATTTGGGGCTATTTTTTCCATTGTGAACGCCAGCCGTCCGGCTGATGTCATCACGGTGTTTGAACATTTGCAGGGCCAGGGCAAGGCGGAAGAGGCGGGCGGCCTGGCCTATCTCAATGCCTTGGCCCAGTATGTGCCGGGTGCCGCCAATATTCGGCGCTACGCCGAAATCGTGCGCGACCGTTCGGTTTTGCGCCAGCTCCTGACGGCCAGTGACCAGATCGCCACCAATGCCTTCAACCCGAAAGGCCGCTCGGTTTCCGACATCGTCGACGAATCCGAGCAAAAGATTTTCAGCATTGGCGAGCAGGGTCAGCGCCACAAGCAGGGGTTCCAAGACATGGGGAGCCTGGTTGTCTCCTTATTGGACCGGGTGCAGGAGATGGCGGACAACCCCAATGATGTGACGGGCGTGCCAACCGGCTTCTATGACCTGGATCGTCTGACGGCGGGCTTTCAGGCCGGTGACTTGGTGGTACTTGCTGCGCGTCCGTCCATGGGAAAAACGGCGCTTGCCATCAATATTGCGGAACACGTTGCCTTGAACGAGGGCTTGCCCGTGGCCGTGTTCTCGATGGAGATGGGCGCGGCGCAATTGGCGGTGCGTGTGGTCGGCTCGATCGGCCGTATCGACCAAAGCCATTTGCGCACCGGCAAGCTCACCGACGACGAGTGGCCCCGCCTGTCCGAGGCGATTGAGCGTTTGCGCAATGTGTCCTTGCATATTGATGAGAGCGCAGGTTTGAACTCTGCGCAACTGCGTGCCAATGCGCGCCGTTTAGCGCGCAAGTGCGGCAAGCTCGGGCTGATCGTAGTCGATTACCTGCAGCTGATGAGCGGGACCGACAGCGACGGCGAGAACCGCGCCACCGAGTTGGGCGAAATTTCACGCGGACTCAAAACCCTGGCCAAAGAGTTGCAGTGCCCGGTGATTGCGCTGTCGCAGCTCAACCGCAGCGTGGAGTCCCGCCCCGACAAGCGGCCGATGATGAGCGATTTGCGCGAGTCGGGTGCGATCGAACAAGATGCCGACATCATCATGTTCATATACCGCGATGAGTACTACACCAAAGAGGCGAGCAAGGATCCCGGGGTGGCGGAAATCATCATTGCCAAACAGCGTAACGGCCCGACCGGCACCGTCAAGCTGGCTTTCCTGCGCAATATCACCAAGTTCGAGAGTCTGGCCCACGGGGCCAGCAGCGGCGACTTCTAAAGTACTTCGCTGGCAAAGTCAGCGAGCCGCGAGCGTTCGCCCCGCGCCAGCGTGATGTGGCCGCCATGCGGCCAGCCTTTGAATTTATCCACCGCGAACGTCAGGCCCGATGAACCTTCTGTGAGGTAGGGCGTATCGATTTGCGCCAGGTTGCCCATGCAGACGATTTTGGTTCCTGGCCCCGCACGCGTCACCAGCGTTTTCATCTGCTTGGGCGTCAGATTCTGCGCCTCGTCGATGATCACGTACTTGTTCAAGAACGTACGCCCGCGCATGAAGTTCATGCTTTTTATTTTGATGCGGCTGCGCACCAGCTCGTTGGTGGCAGCGCGTCCCCACTCGCCCGCGCTGTTTTCGGTTTTGGCCAGCACTTCCAGGTTGTCGTCCAGCGCGCCCATCCAGGGGCCCATTTTTTCTTCTTCGGTTCCGGGCAGAAATCCAATGTCCTCGCCCACGCTGACCGTGGCGCGCGTGACGATGATTTCGGTATAGCGCCGGTCGTCCAGCACTTGCGTGAGTCCGGCCGCCAAGGCCATCAGCGTTTTGCCGGTGCCCGCAGTGCCCGTCAGCGTGACAAAGTCGACCTCGGGGTCTGTCAACAGGTTCATCGCGAAGTTTTGCTCGCGGTTGCGCGCCGTTACACCCCACACGGCATTTTTCAGATGGTTGAAGTCTTTGAGGGTGCGCAGTACCGCCGTCGTCCCCCGGATTTCGGTGACCCGCGCGTACAGACTGGGCTCACCCGGGGCTTCAAAGTACACAAACTGGTTGATATACATCTCCGGCACGATGGGGCCATCGACCTTGTAAAAGGTGTGAGGCCCTTGCTGCCAGCTCTCCACCGCCTGGCCGTGGCTGGCCCAAAAATCCGCCGGTAGGGCCAATGCGCCCGAGTACAGCAAATCGCCGTCTTCCAGTGTTTTGTCATTTTTGTAGTCGTCGGTGTTGAGTCCCAAAGCCCGGGCTTTGACCCGCATGTTGATGTCTTTGGACACCAGAACCACTTCGCGCCCAGGGAGCTTGCGGCGCAGCGCCTCCACCACACCCAGTATCTGGTTATCCGCCTTGCCAATGGGCAGGCTGGCGGGCAGGGTGTAGTCCAGTGGCTCGGTCTGGAACAGCAATTTGCCGCGCGCATCCGTGTGCCCGGTGGTGTTGAGCGCCAGACCGCGTGTGATGTCGCAGCCCGGGCTGGCCGCCAGTGCGTCCAAAGTGCGGCTGGTCTGGCGGGCGTTGCGCGCGACTTCGGTCATGCCCTTTTTGTGTCCGTCCAGCTCTTCCAGCACGATCATCGGCAGAAAAATATCGTGCTCTTCAAAGCGGAACAGACAGATTGGGTCGTGCAGCAGCACATTGGTGTCCAGCACAAACAATTTAGCCGGTCCGCTGCTGCGTTTGCGCTGCCCCTGGCCGGTGGTAACCGGTTTGGCACTGGCGCTGCCTGCCACAGGCAGGTAGCGGATGGAAGCACCCGCTTGCAAGCCGCTAGGCGCCTCTGCCACTTCGCCCCGGACGCCCGGGTCGGCGATATGGGTACTTTCGGTCACCAGGCGATTGCTGGAGGTCGGTGGTTTGGCTTGGCGTTCCCGGGTCTGTGATTTCGTGACTTTTTCAAGCGCTAGTCGGTCGGCGCGCTTGGCAGGAGCGGGAGGCAGTGGCATGAATGGCAATCAGTGAGGACGGTTTTTATGGAACTTCAAAACGAAAAAAAGCCGCCTGTGAAGGAGGCGGCATTTAGACGGGTGGACTCTGGCAGGGTGCTCATCAGAGCATTATGCATAAGCAATTTGACGCAGGCTAGCGCCGTCAATCTGTAGGCTTACTGCGCGACTTCCGCGATTTTCTTGGCCGGTTTGTCGGCAGAAGCCTCCGGCGCTTTCTCTGCGGGCTTGCCATTGGCTTTCTTCAAAGCCTTCACGGCTTTGAGCACTTCATCGACATGGCCGACAACTTTCAGTCCGCGCCATTCTTCGCGCAAAACCCCATCGGGACCGATTAGAAAAGTGCTGCGCTCAATACCCTTGACCTTTTTACCGTACATGATCTTGTTTTTGACGACGCCGAACATGTGGCACATTTTTTCTTCGGTGTCGGCGATCAACTCAAAAGGTAATTCCAATTTCGTCTTGAACTCGTCGTGCGAGCGCATGTTGTCGCGGGATACGCCAAACACATGGGCACCTGCTTTCACGAAATCTTTGTACTTGTCGCGGAACTGCATGGCTTCAGTGGTGCAGCCCGGCGTGTTGTCCTTCGGATAGAAGTACAAAACCATGGTTTTTCCCACATGCGACACATTCGATACCCGAACGCCGCCGGTGGCATTGGCTTCGAACTCTGGAAGGGGTTTGTTGACAACGATCGCCATAGGAATATTCAGTCTCGCGTGCTGGATGTGTCAGGAGGTGTGGATGGGTGACCGATGGTTGCTAGTCTGCGGCAGGCCTCGTCCGAAGGGTCGTATTTTAACCGCAAATCACGGTGGAAGGCCCAGCGCATGCCGGTGGCTTGCATGCCATTGCGAACAAGCGCCTTAGCTGATCAACAGGGCCGCGACGGCGCGTCGCCCCTCGCCCACCAGAAAGTTGTAGGTTCGACAGGCCGCCTGGGTGTCCATGGTCTCTACGCCTATGCGCTGCGCGTACAGGCTTTTGAGCAAGGCGGGCGCGGGAAACCGCAGGGTCAGGCCGCTCCCAAAAATCACCAGTTCGGGGTCTAGTGCGGCCAGTTGTTCGAAGTCGTCGGCCTTCAAGGCCGCGAAGCCGGGACACGCCCAGGCTGAGAGAACGGTATGCCCGATGACCAGGCTGTGTTCAAAACGCTGGCCGTTGACGGCAACCCAGCCCGCGCCATAGCCGGTGACGGCGTTGCCGCTGGTGGCATCTGCTTGGAACTTCATGTTGGTGCGGGTTGGGTTGGGCGGTGCCGAAGGACGGGCGATTGTGTTCCAATTATCGGCTTCATCAACCCGCAGCGCCGATATGCATCCCGCCCAAGGAGGGACCTTGAAACCCGTTCTTAAATCCGCCAAGCTGGCCAACGTGTGTTACGACATACGTGGTCCCATCATGGACCGTGCCCGCCAGATGGAAGAGGAGGGGCAAAAAATCATCAAGCTCAATATCGGCAATCTGGCGGTATTCGGTTTCGATGCGCCCGAAGAAATCCAACAGGACATGGTGCGCAACCTATCCAACGCATCCGGGTATTCCGATAGCAAAGGTATTTTCGCGGCGCGCAAAGCGGTGATGCACGAGACCCAAAAGCAGCATATTCACGGCGTGACGCTGGACGATATTTATCTGGGCAATGGGGCCAGCGAGCTGATTGTCATGGCGACCAATGCATTGCTGGACGATGGCGATGAGCTGCTACTACCCGCGCCCGACTACCCCTTGTGGACGGCGGCTGCCAGCCTATCGGGCGGGAAACCCGTGCATTACCTGTGCGATGAGTCGCAAGGCTGGGCACCGAATTTGGACGATATACGCGCCAAGATCACACCGCGCACCAAGGGCATTGTGGTGATCAACCCCAACAACCCCACCGGCGCGCTGTACACCGATGCGACGTTGCACGCCATTGTGAATATGGCCCGTCAACATGGTCTGGTTATTTTTGCTGACGAGGTCTACGACAAAGTGCTGTACGACGGCGTACGCCATACGGCGATAGGCTCATTGAGTACCGATGTACTGACGCTGACTTTCAACTCGCTGTCCAAGAGTTACCGCTCCTGTGGCTACCGCGCGGGGTGGATGGTGGTCTCGGGCGACAAGCGCCATGCGAGGGACTACATTGAAGGGCTGAACATGCTCTCCAATATGCGGCTGTGCCCCAATGTGCCGGGCCAGTACGCGGTACAGACCGCGCTTGGCGGCTACCAAAGCATTGACGATCTGGTGGGCGAGGGTGGGCGTTTGCGGCGTCAGCGCGATTTGGCGTATGAATTGATCACGGCGATTCCAGGCGTGAGCTGCGTCAAACCGGTGGCGGCGCTGTACATGTTTGCGCGATTGGACCCGGCCACCTACCCGATTGCAGATGATCGCGAATTTTTCCTCGACTTGCTCAATGAGACGCGCGTGATGCTGGTGCAGGGCACCGGCTTCAACTGGGCCGCGCCGGACCATTTCCGCATCGTCTTTTTGCCCCACGAGGACGATTTGCGCGAGGCCATAGCCCGCATTGCCCGCTTTCTCGCGAATTACCGCCAAACCCACGCACAGGCTGCCTAAATTCAACCATGTCGATTAAGCTTTCTTTGAAACCCATACAAGTCGGTCTTTTGGGTATCGGTACCGTCGGCAGCGGAACCTTCCGCGTGTTGCAACGCAACCAGGAGGAAATCAAACGCCGTGCCGGACGGGGTATTGAGATTGGCATCGTCGCCGCACGCGACTTGGTGCGCGCGCGCAGCCTGATCGGGCCGGACACCCGACTGACCGCTGATCCTTTTGAGGTGGTCAACCACCCCGACGTGGAAATTGTGGTTGAAGTCATTGGTGGCACGACGCTGGCCAAAGAGCTGGTCATGCGCGCTATCGCCAACGGCAAGCATGTGGTGACGGCCAACAAAGCCTTGCTCGCCGAACACGGCAATGAGGTCTTCGCGGCCGCACAAAAGCACGGCGTGATGGTGGCGTTTGAAGGCGCGGTGGCGGTGAGCATTCCCATCATCAAGGCCTTGCGCGAGGGGCTTTCTGGCAACCGCATTGAGTGGGTGGCCGGCATCATCAACGGCACTACGAATTTTATTTTGAGCGAGATGCGCGACAAAGGTCTGGGCTTTGACACCGTGCTGGCGCAGGCGCAAGCGCTGGGTTACGCCGAAGCCGACCCGAGTTTTGATATCGAAGGTTTTGACGCGGCGCACAAGGCCACCATCCTGTCCTCGGTGGCTTTCGGCATCCCGATCCAGTTCAAGCCCGACCATGTGGAAGGTATCACCCAACTCGCGGCAGCGGACATTACCTACGCTTTCCAGATGGGCTACCGCATCAAGCTGCTCGGTATTGCCAAGCGTACCGGCCAGGGAATTGAGCTGCGCGTCCATCCCACGCTCATTCCGGCCAAGCGCCTCCTGGCCAATGTGGAGGGTTCGATGAACGGCATCATGGTCAAGAGTGACGCGGCCGGGATCACCATGTACTACGGTGCGGGTGCCGGGTCCGAGCAGACCGCCTCGGCCGTGATTGCCGATCTGGTGGATGTGGCGCGCTTGCACACGGCGGACGCCGCGCAGCGCGTGCCCCATTTGGCTTTCCAGCCCGACGCCATGAGCTCCGAGCCCGTGTTGCCCATGAGCGCGGTAGTCACCAGCTATTACCTGCGATTGCGGGTGGCCGACCAGGCCGGTGTACTGGCCAAAGTGGCCGGTATCCTGGCTGATTGCGATATCAGCATCGATGCGGTGATTCAGCGTGAGGCCGATGAGATCGACAGCGACAACGCGGCGCAGACCGACCTGATCATCCTCACCCACGACTGTGTGGAATCGCGCATGGACACGGCGCTGGCGCGCATGCAAACCTTGCCCACCGTGCTGCAAAAAATCGTGCGCATCCGCAAAGAAGAGCTGGCCTGACTTTCTTATGTTGTATTTCTCGACCCGCGCTACGGCCACCGCCGGGCAAAGCGCTCCCGCCGGACGGCGGTTTTGCGACATTCTTTTAGAAGGGCTCGCACCCGATGGCGGCTTGTACCTGCCTCAAAGCTACCCGCAGATTGACGGCGCAACGCTGAACCGCTGGCGCGGCTTGGACTACGCCGATTTGGCGTTTGAAATTCTTTCGCTGTATGTCGACGACATTCCGGCAGACGACCTGCGCGCGCTGTGTCGCAAAACCTACACGCCAGCGGTTTTCGGCACGCCCCAAATCGCGCCATTGACCCGGCTCGAAGATGGCCTGTATCTGCTGGGCCTGTCTAACGGACCGACGCTGGCCTTCAAAGACATGGCCATGCAGCTGCTGGGCAATTTGTTCGAGTACCACCTGGCGCGCCAAGGCGAGGAACTGAATATTTTTGGCGCGACCAGCGGCGACACCGGCAGCGCCGCCGAATACGCCATGCGCGGTAAAAAAGGCGTGCGCGTCTTCATGACCAGCCCGCAAGGCCGCATGAGCCCCTTTCAACAGGCGCAGATGTTCAGCCTGATGGACGACAACATCATCAACATCGCAGTCAAAGGCGTGTTTGACGACTGCCAGGACCTGGTCAAAGGCGTCTCCGGCGATCTGGACTTCAAGCGGCGCTACCGTATCGGTACCGTGAATTCGATCAATTGGGCGCGCCTGATGGCGCAAGTGGTGTATTACTTTTCCGGCTACTTGCAAGCCACCACCGACAACAGCCAGCGCGTCAGCTTTTGCGTGCCCAGCGGAAACTTCGGCAACGTGTGCGCCGGCCATGTGGCCCGGATGATGGGCCTGCCGATCGACAAGCTGGTGGTTGCGACAAACGAAAACGATGTGCTGGACGAATTTTTCCGCACCGGTGTTTACCGGGTGCGGGGCACGGCCGACACCCACGAGACGTCCAGCCCTTCCATGGATATTTCCAAGGCCAGCAACTTCGAACGCTTCATATTTGATTTGCTGGGACGCGACGGGGCTCGCACCAAAGCCTTGTTTCGCGACGCCATTGCCAGCGCCGGACGCTTTGATTTGGGTGGCGATCCGGCTTTTGCCCAAGCGGCTTCGCGCTATGGTTTTTCCAGCGGAAAAAGCACCCACGTGCAGCGGCTGGCAACTATCCGCGATTGCGCGGCGCGCTATGGCATGGTGATAGACACCCATACCGCTGATGGCCTGAAAGTGGCGCAGGAGCAACGCGCGGCCGGCGTTCCCATGCTGGTGTTGGAAACGGCTTTGCCCATCAAATTTGCCGCGACCATCGTCGAAGCCTTGGGCCGCGAACCCGACCGGCCCGCGCGCTTTGAGGGGATTGAGGCGCTCCCCAAACGCGTGCTGCATATGGATGCGGATCTCGCAGCCGTCAAAGCGCTGATTGCCCGCACCTGCGAGGCCTGAAGTCCGCCTCCAATCCATGACCGCGCGCCCGCCGCTCAAACCACTGGACGAGGCGCTGGCGCAGCTGCTGGCTGCGGTCGTACCGCTTGACGCCGTTGAGCGCGTTGCGACATTGGATGCCGATGGCCGCGTGCTCGCGCAGGATGTGGTGTCTGCCTTGCACTTGCCGCCGCAGGACAACAGTTCCATGGACGGCTATGCCCTGCGCTGCGCCGATGTGGCGCAGGTAGGAACGGTGTTGCCCCAAAGCCAACGCATTGCGGCAGGCATGGCCGCGCAGCCTTTGGCGGCCGGGACGCTGGCGCGTATCTTCACGGGCGCGCCGCTGCCCCCCGGTGCCGACGCGGTGCTGATGCAAGAGGATTGCACCCTTGTCAACGCCACCGATGGCGCACTGCCGCAAGTCCGCGTCAACGCCTTGCCGCAAGCCGGCCAATGGATTCGCCGCGCGGGTGAAGACGTGGCGCGCGGTGCTGTGGTGCTGGCCGCTGGAACCCGCTTGGGGCCTGCGGAGTTGGGGCAGGCGGCTGGTGTGGGCATGGACAGCCTGCAGGTGGTGAGGCGTCCGCGTGTGGCTTTGTTTTCCACCGGCGACGAGCTGGTGATGCCAGGCGCCTGCGCGCCCGCAGACATGCCGCCGGGCGCGATTTACAACTCCAACCGGTTTTTCCTGGTGGCCTTGCTGCGGCGTTTGGGTTGCGATGTGACGGACCTGGGCATCGTGCCTGACCAACGCGCTGCGACTATTGATGCGCTGGCCAAAGCGGCGCGCACCCACGATGTCATCGTGACCAGCGGTGGCGTGTCGGTCGGTGAAGAGGACCACATCAAACCTGCGGTGCAGCAACTCGGTAGCCTGGACTTGTGGCAAATCGCGATCAAGCCGGGCAAGCCTTTTGCCCACGGCCGCATCGGACAGGCGCATTTTGTGGGCCTGCCGGGCAACCCGGTTTCCAGTTTCGTCACCTTTTTGTTGTTGGTCCGTCCCATGCTCATCAAGCTGCAGGGCGCGGCTGATGCAGGCTTGCGCGGGGTGCCCACGCGGGCTGACTTCGATTGGAGCCGCCCGGATAAGCGCCAGGAATTTTTGCGGGTACGACGCAATATGGCCGGTGGTTTAGATTTGTTTCCAAACCAGAGTTCGGGCGTTTTGACCTCGCTGGTTTGGGGTGACGGATTGGTCAACGTGCCGCCTGCGCAGGCGATTGCGCCGGGTGATATGGTCTCGTATCTGAGCTTTGCGGAGTTGCTGGCATGAAGGTACAGATCAAGTATTTCGCATCGATCCGTGAGGCTATCGGTCGCAGCGGTGAAGAATGGGAGACCGGCGCAGCCACGCTGGCGCAACTGCGCGCCGAGTTGCTGGCCCGCGGCGGTGCCTATGCCGAGGCCCTGGCCCCGGGGCGCGCCTTGCGCATGGCGCTGAACCAGGTGATGGCCGACGAGGCTGCGGCCTTGACGGCAGGTGCCGAAGTGGCTTTTTTCCCGCCAGTGACCGGGGGCTGAAAGCTGTGGCCCAAACAGCCCGCGTGCGCATCCAAACCCAGGACTTTGACCTTGGCGCGGAAGTGGCGGCGCTGCGCGGTTCTGATGCCCGGGTGGGTGCGGTCTGCAGCTTTGTGGGTACGGTCCGTGACCGCAACGCGGGTGGCCCGGGCGACATCCGTTCACTGGAACTGGAGCACTACCCCGGCATGACCGAGCGCGCGATTGAGGCCATGATTGACGCCGCCCACGCCCGCTTTGACATACTGGACGCGCGCGTTATTCATCGCATTGGTCTCTTGCAGCCCCTGGACCAGATCGTGCTGGTGGCTGTGACCTCGGCGCACCGGGGGGAGAGCTTCCA
>CANIRI010000027.1 GCA_947469815.1 Comamonadaceae bacterium
CCAAAAGCCGATGAAAAACGGCGCCAGTGTCGCGGATTCGAGCAGCATCTCAGGTCTGCGCAGGCATGCCAGACGCGCAGCGAAGCCACCACGGCTGCGAGCATGGTCCACGCTCACGTACAGGCGGGTCAGGAAGTCGGCGCAGAAAATCGCAGTGGTCAGCACATGCAACACAAACAGCAGTGGATCGGGGCTTTGGCGTGACAAACCGCGCACGATGTCCAAGCCATATAGAACAATGCTCAACGCAGCACAGCCGCACAAGACCAGACGCAGCGCACGCGCGGAAGAGCCGGGCTGTGGTTCCGAAAAAAGCAGGTTGTAGAGGCGTTGCCGCCAAGGCCAAGCGGGATGCGATTGGCCGCCTGCGCTGTTCGCAGCGGTCAGGGGGTCGATGGACTGAATGGGTTCGTGCATCGGATTAAAAGTCAAGATCTGCCACCCGATGTATTCGACCCCAACGGTCGCACACTGATACACGCAACTTCAGAGGCGACTGGATCAGGTCCTCGGCGGCCAGGGCGGTGAACGCCAGAGGGCGCGGTTCCACAAGCGAGGGCTTGGCTTTCTCCAGTACCAGCGCGCCGGCAGTCCTGGGGTCTGCGGCGTCGCAACGCACAGCGCTCGTCTGGACTTCGCCGCTATAGGGGTTGCGCAAGCCCGAAAGTGCTCCGCGGGCCTCCCGCAAGACCTGCTCGCACGCGCGCCAACTGCCATCTGACGCGGGTTTGGTTAGCGCATCGCGGCCTTGGCCGGACTCGGTGCTGAGCAGCAACTCACGCCCGCTCCCCTCTAACAGGATGGCCAGCGGGGGCTGTTCATTTTTGCTTACCGCCAGGGCGCAGGCTTGCGGGTGGAAGTCGGCTTTACCCCGTTGTAGCCCTGCCTCGCCCAGCCACTGCGCCCAGACTCTGGCATTGCTCAGGGCCTGGAATTCTTTGTATGCATCGTCGTACGCCCGCCAGCCCACCAGCCCGATGGCCGCCAGCGCAACCCCAAGCAGGAGCAGAAAAACCATATCGATCGGGGACGGCTGCAAAACAGTCGCCGCACCCTCGGGCACCTCGATCGCGAAAACCAGCGATGGTGACTGGGTCTTATTCGCCGTCACGGTATTTCACGGTGACGCTGATGCGCCGGTTGCGCGGATCCTTGGGATCGTTGTTGTTGTAAGGCATGGTGTCGGCCACACCCTCAATTTGTGCAAAGCGATCGGCTTTGATCCCCTTTTTCTCGAACATGGCGCGGGTGGCCTCGGCGCGTTCCGCCGAGAGCGACCAATTGTTGCGCGCGCCGGCCTTGGCGAAGCCCAAGCTGTCCGTATGTCCGCGCACGGCAATTTTGTTGTTCATGCCGGCCAGCGCCTTGGCGACTTCGGTGATCAACTCCTGGGCGCCACCTTGCATTTGGGAGGTTCCCAGTCCGAACATCGAGAAATCCGCCTTGTCGATGATCTCAATGCGCAGGCCTTCTTTTTCGCGCACAAACTGCACCTGGCCCTGCATTTTTTCCAGGTTCGGGTTCTGCTCCAGTTGCTCGCGTACTTCCTTCTCCAGTTGGTCGAAGTTTTCTTTGTCTGCCTGTTCGATAATTTTCTTTTTCTCGGAGTCGTTCATACCGTCACGTTCTTTGGCGCGGTCGTTCTCGCTATTTGGCGAGGGGTCGTTTTCTGTGGGGCCGCCTTCGGAGCGCGGTGTGACCATTTGCAAGGCCGCAGTTTGCTTGGCGGTGTAGGGGAAGCCGTCGGGGTCGATGATGGAGCGCCCGCCCATGATGCCGTTGGAGCCCGCCAATTGGCCCATGGCCACCACGCTTTGCGAGGTGGGCTTGAAGTAGTCGGCCACGCTCTTGCGCTGCGAGTCGTTGGTGGCGCCCAAAATCCACATGAGCAGAAAGAAGGCCATCATCGCGGTCATCATGTCGGCCAGCGCAATTTTCCAACCACCGCCATGCGCGCCGCCATGACCGCCTTCGATTTTCTTGACAATGATGGGCGCTAAGGGCGCGTCTTCCTCCGGCGCTTCCGCGTCCGAGGGGCCAGCTTCCTCCGCACCGGCCGGGACTGCTTCTTCTTCCGGTGCCTTCTCTTCAGTCGCCATGTTTACTTGCCGCGCAATCCGTCAAATACTTCGGCAAAGCTGGGCTGGTTGTGGTGGCTGATGCAGACCCGTGCGCCTTCGAGGATCAGGGGCATGGGATGGCCATGCATGGTGCCGATGATGATTTGCTTGACCACGCCGTACATGGCGGCTTCGTCGTTGATGATTTCTTCCAGGCGCTTAGCAAAGGGTTCAAACATTCCGTAGGCCAAATACACCCCGATGAAAGTTCCCACCAGCGCCGAGCCCACCAGGCCACCCAGAATCGCCGGAGGTTGGTCAATCGCGTCCATGGTCTTCACCACACCCATCACACAGGCCACAATTCCCAGCGCAGGCAAGGCGCCGGCGAGCGTGCCGATGGCTGTCGAGGCTTTCAGTTCGTCGTGGTGATGGGCTTTGATGGAGTTGTCCATGACCTCTTCGACTGCCATGGGGCTCAGCGTGCCTTGCGATACCACCATCAGGCGCACGGTGTCACAAATGAGGTGCAGGAGCGCATGGTCTGCCAGGATCTTGGGATATTCGCTGAAGATAGCGCTGGACTCAGGCGCTTCGATATGGGCTTCCAGCGCCACAGCGCCTTCGCTTTTGAGCGTCTTCATGACCTTGGAGACGCAGAAGATGGTGTTGAGGTAATCGTCCTTGTGGTACTTGGACCCTTTGAAGGTACGTGCGATGCCAGCAAACGCGGCTTTGAACGTGCCCATGCTGTTCCCGATCAGCATGCCGCCGATGCCGGCGCCCAAAATAGCTGTGCCCTCAATAGGTGCCGCGTGGATAAAGGTCCCCAGCGTTCCGCCTCCCGCCAGGTAACTACCAAACAGGGCTGCGTTCAAAACAACTAGTCCAAGAATTCCACCCATATGTGCTTCCTAAAACGGGGCAAGCGCCTGTGCTTGACGCACCGGCGCTCTGACCTCTTCACAAAGGGACGACCGAAGCCGCCCCGCTTTACCAGCTCAATGCCAGCTAAAGTCTTTTTGAACCGGCAGCAAGGCGGGCACTTCGCGCCACGCTTGGCTGATCTCGTCCATCAGACCGCGCACTTCTTCCAGTGCGGCGACATCATTGCGTGCGTTCGCATGAATCAAGCGACGGGTCACGTAGCTGTAGAGATCGTTCAGGTTGCGGGCCAGATCGCCGCCTTTTTCGAAATCCAACGAACCTTGTAATCCCACCACAATGCGCCCTGCGCGCGATATGCAGTTTCCCTTTTCCATAATGGCACCACGCTCCATGTGCCCTTTAGCAGCCGAGATATTTTCTAACAATCCATCGAACAGCATTTGTATCAGTGCCACATTATTGGCCACCGAAGCTTGCGATGCTACGTTATCGGCACCGTACGATTCCATTGCTTTGAAGTTCATGCGCATGATAGTTTCTCCGAGAGGGTTGGTATGCCCACTAGGTATCGGTGCGCCAGCTGGAAACTTGAGCGTTTCGCGTAAAGCGGTAAGAAATTGTTTGTCCATGGTCATTAGCTGTTCAGTTTTCGGGCCTTGGGTGGTTTCGCCTCGACTTCAATATCCAGGCTGTTACGCAGCTTTTTGACGGTAGCCGTCAGCAACTGGCTGACGCGGGATTCGGTGACGCCCACGATTTCGCCGATTTCTTTGAGGTTGAGCTCTTCCACGTAATAAAGTTGCATTAACAGCTGATCTCGCTCTGGCAAATCGGCAATGGCCTGCGTGACAGCACGCATGAAATCTGCATGCTCGACGATGGCCTCCGGTTGGCGTGCCCGCTCGTCGGCAATACCCAGGACCTCGTCGGCAACCACTTCCATGGAAAAAGTCTCAAATCGGCTGGCGTTGCCACGCTTTTTGTGGAAGGACTCGATGTCATCACCAAGATGTTCTGCCAATTCAATTTGTGTGGGTGCCCGTCCCAGCTCGGTGGCCAGTGCGTCGGTCGCCCGGCTCTCGGACTTGTTGAACGCCACCGCGGACCGCGGTAGGTAGGACAGTTGGCGTACCTCGTCCAAAATGGCGCCGCGCACGCGGCTCAGGGCGAAGTTTTCAAAATCCACGCCCTTATCCGGGTTGAAGGCACGCGCAGCCTCCAGCAGCCCAATCATTCCGACCTGGATCAGCTCGTCGAGTTCCATGAAAGGGGGAATCCGCACCTTCAAATGCAGCGCCACCCGCTTGACCAAGCCCAGGTGCTGCATGACCAGCGCCTCGCTGTTGTCGCTGCTCTGTTCGTAAAGGCGGGTGGAATTGGCCATCAGGGGTCTTAAGCTTGGAAACGCACCAGGCGCTCCACAAAAAACTGCATGCCACCGGACACCGTGCCGGTGGGTGGCATCTGGGCAATCGACTTGGCGAGCCGCTTGAAGTCGCGCGCGCTGTTGCTGCCCGGCGCAAACTCCATCACCGGTTCGTACTTGCGGTGCGCGGCAAGAATCTGGTCGTCGTACTCAATGGCACCCAGGTAGTGCGTGGTGTAGTTGAGAAACTGTGCGCAGACTTGATTAATCCGGCGGAACAGGTTCTGCCCTTCGGCTTGACTGGCCACCGCGTTAGGGATGATGTAGATCTCGTTGAGGTCGTAATCCTGGATCAATACTTTGATGGTGCCATAGGCATCGGCGATCGAAGAGGGGTCATCACGCACGACGATGTAGCGCCGTTGGCACGCCGCCATGAAAGCCAGCACCGATGGCGAAATACCGGCTGCCATGTCCACAATCAGGTAGTCAATCTCATCTTCCAGCGCACTGAAGGCCTGCACGATGCGCGAGGCTTGCACCTGGCTGAGCGCGGCCATTTCTTTCACGCCAGAAGCGCCTGGTATCAGGCGCACGCCGTGGCGCGAGGTCACGGTGATCTCTTGCAGGGTCTTTTGCCCGCTCATGAAATGGGTCAGGTTGTAAGGACAGGCGCAGCCCAGGGCGATCTGCGAGTTCGCCAAGCCCAGATCCGCATCAAACAGCATCACCCGGTGCCCTGCCTTTTGCAGCGCAATAGCCAGATTCACCGCGACCGTGGTTTTCCCCACGCCGCCCTTTCCGCTGGCAATACCAATAACTTCTGTCCGAGAGGGTTTTTTCATGTCTTTTTCACGTCAATCGCAGCCATACCGCACCGGTCGCTGCGCCCTATTGTGTCAGTTATACGCTCCCCGCATGCCACGCGGCGCCACTGCGGCGTACAGGCGCGCTGAGGGCGATGGTGCCGGGGGCAGAGGCGTCACGGAGGGCTGTTGCGCCAGGGCTTTGATCGGTTCGACCGAGGCGGCGCTGGCGGTGCGTGCCAGCTGGGCCACGGCCATCTCCACCAGCGAGCGGATTTCCAGTTCGCGGCGCAGATCGCCGAGCTGGTTGCCATCGCCGGCGGCGTTGAGCGGTAAACGGTTGTCGCATAGGAATTCGACCAGGGGCCAGGGCTGGACCGACTCGTCCAGCTTGGTGACCATCAGGCTGTCCCAGCGGGCAGACGTGGCACGCATGGCGCGGTTCAGCGTGGCGCTGGAGGCGTCCGCAGACATCACCATATGGGCCTGGGCTTGCGGGAAGGCGTTCTTGACCTCGGCCACGCGCTCCAGCGTCTGCGACCCGGGGGTGTCGATCAGGATCAGATGGCGGCCCTTGAGCCGCTCAAACAGGGCCGGCAGCTCGGCCGCGTCCTGCACGGAAAAAGCGTCCACACCAATGTGTTCCGCAAGTAACTGCACCTGGCTCCAGGCGCCGACCCGCAGGTCTTTGTAGCTGACGATGGCAATGTGGTCGGCCCCATCGCGTTTGGCCGCCAGGCGCGCCAGCTTGGCCACCATCAGGGACTTGCCGCTGCCCGATGGACCTGCCAAAACATGGACACCGTGGCGGGGCACCGCAGCGGGTTCCCGCTGCAAAGCCTGTTCCAGCTGGTTGCGCACGGACGCCAGCGCCTCGCGCTCGTCACGCATATCTTTGACCGTATCGAGCAGCAGGGCGCGCAGCGAAGCGGGCATGCCGGCTTCGGTGAAGGAATCCATCAGGGCCTGGACTTCAGGTGCCAGGTTCAGGCCGCTTTGCCAGCCGGAGGTTTTTTGGCTCAGGTTGAATTCGCGGCGCAAGGTGGCTAGCTCGTCACGGATCAGATCCATGATTTCCCGACCGTGCAGCATGTCGCGCTCTTGCACTTCGCTGGCGCTTTTGCTCACTTGCATGTCAAAGCTTTGCGCTGCGGCCAGTACGCTGGCGCGCTGGGTTGACGGCTCTTTGGGCGCCGCAGCTTGCGGGCGGCTGAGCTCGGACATCACTTCAGAGAAATCGCGACTCTTTGCCGGTTGGGCTGCTTCATGGATACCTGCCGATACCGCAGCAACCACCGGGTTGGTGGTCTGGTCCGAGGACTCGTCAATGTCGACGGCAACCACCAGTTCGGTTTGACCGCCTACCGTGTGGTTGGAGATCACCAGCACGTTGCGGCCATACAGCGCGATAGCGCGCTCGTTGGCCGTCTTGGTGTCGCGGGCGAGAATGCGTTTGAGTTCCATGGGCTAGTCTCTCTTGCTTATTGCTTTGGCTCGGCGTGCACGGTATGGATGACTTTGACTGCTTGGTCATCCGGAATTTCACTATAGGACAGCACGATCAATTCGCTGACGCGGTGGCGTACTGACTTGGATAACCAGGGGCGTATGGCGGGCGATACCACCAGCACCGCGGCGCTGCCCAACTCTTCCACTTCCTTGGCGCCTTGGCGCAGGGCGGCGAACAGGCGTTCGGCCAGGCCGGGCTCCATCACCACATTGGGTCCGTTGCCTTGTTGCTGCAGCACGTTGTGCAGCAGCTGTTCGAGTCCGGGGTCCAGCGTCATGACCTGTAAAACGTTCTTTTCGTCCGCTAGGGCTTGCACGATCATGCGGCCCAGGCGCGGACGCACGAGTTCGGTGAGCATCTCCGGGTCCTGCGTGCGTGCCGCAGCTTCGGACAAGGTTTCCACAATGGTGCGCATGTCGCGGATCGACACCGAATCGTTGAGCAGGTTTTGCAGGGTGCGCGTCAGGATGCCCAAAGACATCTTGGACGGTACCAGATCTTCGACCAGCTTGGGCGATTTGGCGCTCAGCTTGTCCAGCAACTGCTGTACTTCGTCATGGCTGAGTAAATCGGCGGCGTTGTCGCGCAGGACTTTGTTCAAATGGGTGGCAATGGCGGTGGCTGCATCGACCACGGTGTAGCCCAGGGCGCGTGCGTGGTCGCGCTGCGATGGTTCGATCCACACAGCTTCGAGGCCGAATGCGGGCTCTTGGGTGGGGGTGCCTTCCAGCGCGCCGTACACCTGTCCGGGGTTGATAGCCATCTCGCGGCCCACCTTGATCTTGCCGCGCCCGCGCACCACGCCTTTGAGAACGACATGGTAGGTGTCGGGGTCGATGCTCAGTGCGTCACGGATGCGCACCGGCTGAATCAAAAAGCCCAGCTCCGCGGACAGTTTCTTGCGCACACCCTTGACGCGGGTCATCAACTGACCGCCGGTCTCCGGGTTCACCAGGGGAATCAGGCCGTAACCGATTTCCAGACCGACCAAGTCCACCTGATCAAGGTCTTCCCAGTCCAGTTCTTTGGGTGCTTCCATGGCCGCTTGCGCAGCCGCTTCGGCGGCTTGTTCGGGTGTTTCTTTGGCCGCTTCGCGGCGCAGAATCCAAAGGCCAGCACCGGCACTCATGGCTGACAGGACCACGAACACCAGATGGGGCATTCCGGGAACCAGGCCCAGGATAGCCATGATGCTGGCGGTAACGAACAGCGCGCTGGGGTTGCCCAGTTGGGTAGTGGCCTGCTCAGTTACCGATTCGGTCGTGGTCACACGGGTCACGATGATGGCGGTGGCCAGCGACAGCAGCAGCGAAGGGATTTGAGCAACCAGGCCATCGCCGATGGTCAACAGCGAATAAATCTGGCCCGCCTCGCTCAGGGACAAGCCGTGCTGTCCCATGCCGATCGCCAAGCCACCGATCAAGTTGATGAACAAAATCAGGATACCCGCAATCGCGTCGCCGCTTACAAATTTGGAAGCACCGTCCATGGAGCCAAAGAAATCTGCTTCCTGGCCGAGCTCGGCACGCCGTGTTTTGGCCGTGTCCTGGTCGATGACCCCGGCGTTCAAATCGGCGTCAATCGCCATTTGTTTACCTGGCATGGCGTCTAGCGTAAAGCGCGCGTTGACTTCAGAGACGCGTCCGGCGCCTTTGGTTACCACCATGAAGTTGATCACCATCAGGATGGCGAAAATAATGAAACCCACCACATAGTTGCCGCCGATAACGAACTCGCCAAAGGCCGCCACCACCTTGCCAGCAGCGTCGTGGCCTTCGTGGCCGTTCACCAGAATCACCCGGGTTGACGCCACATTGAGCCCCAGGCGCAGCATGGTTGCAAACAGCAGCACCGTAGGGAACGAGGAAAACTCCAAGGGCTTGCGGGTGCTGATGGCGATCATGATGATCAACACACTCGCCGCGATGTTGAAGGTGAACAAAATGTCCAGCAGCACCGGGTGCAGCGGAATCACCAGCATGCCCATAATCAACAACACCAGCGCCGGAATACTCAGGTCGGTGAGGTTGAATTTCGACAGATTTTGTCGAATGACTGACAGGGACAGGGTGTTCATATTGGGGAAGAGCGAATTTTGGGTGGGCTTGAAGTGGCTTTGAGACCCTTGAAAGCAAGGTCAATGCCAGTATTTATGGGCCCGACTGGGCAATTCCCGACACCACTGCTGGCAGGCCATAAGTTACCGGTCATGATTCTTGCTTAAATTGGGGTGCAAGCCAAATTTTGGCAACTCAAATAGGAATCTGAGCGTGACGACCCAATTGAACTTTTCTGCTGGAGCCAACCCTGTGTCCGCTCTAGTCGGGGCTGGATTGACTGACGCAAAAGCCGCGCCTGCTGGTGCCGACAGTGGTGCGGGCGGCCGTTTTGCCGAGCTTTTCTCGGGACACATGCTGAAGCTGGAGCGGCAAGGGCTTGCCGCGGCTCAGGACGGGCTGGGTAGCTTGCAGATGATGCCCCTGGGGCAGACCATCAATGTCATTACCAGCGATGCGCCGGTGCCAGACATCCACAGCTTGCTCGCCTTCGCCAAGGCCCAGGGTTTGGACGACTTTGCTGTGGCGGGGCTTTTTGGCGAGATGGCGGCTTTTCCCCAAGGCGTGCAGGTGCCGACGCTGCTGCCCCAAGGCGTGCAGGTGCCGACGCTGCTGCCCCAAGGCGTGCAGGTGCCGACTCTGCTGCCCCAAGGCGTGCAGGTGCCGACTCTGCTGCCCCAAGGCGTGCAGGTGCCGACTCTGCTGCCCCAAGGCGTCTCCCCCATTGGGCATGTGTCAGGCGCAAAGCTGTCGGGTGTGAACCTTGAAACCGTCCCGTCTCCCGCGCAACCCGCGACTTTGGGGCTTTTGCAGGCCCTGCCTGGTGTTGCTATTTTGGGCTTGCAGGTAACGCCCAAGCAGACTGTGGGCGATGAAGACCCCGCGGTCCCTGCCGGGGCCGCGCTGCGCGCTCAAGAGGCTACCCCTGCAGCTGTGGCCTCGACATTGGCGGTGGCTGTACGTGTCGGCGTGGTCGCTGTTCTCGCCACAGAGGCGCCCCCGGCCACTGCCCCTGACGCAAGCCCGCCCATGCTCGACGCACTACGGGTGCACATGGGCATCCCTGGCGAAGCGATCACCCGCCGGTTAGCGCAAATGTCTGGTTCCAAGACTTCTTTGAGCTGGGCTGAGCTGGTGGCTAAGGCGGCCACCAAAGCCGATGCTGGATCGCAAGCAGGCGTCACTGTGCCCGTTTCAACTGGATCTGTTGTAAGTGCTGGTGCTGACGCTGCGCTGGCTCTGGCGCCATTGCCGGGAACCAAGGACGCCAATGCGGCTGCAGTAGCCCCGGCATTGGCTTCTGCGATCAGGTTGGCGGTGGGGGAGCGCAGCCCCGATAGTCTGCTGCAAGCTAAGCCGGTCGCAGGCCCACAGATCCCAGCGCTTGCTGACGGTGGGGCCCCCGTGAGTCTCGCCGAAGAGACATTGACAGTGGAAGTGCCCGCCGGACTGGACCTGGCCGCGCTAGCCGACCGCGAAAGTGCGCCGTTGGGCGAGCCGGGTGGGCTGCGCCAGGGTGCCGCGTCAGCCGCAGTGCCCCACAGCCCACAGACGCCGGCCGATGCCGCGCGGGCCGCTTTCCAGGAGCGGGCCGAACAGACCCAGCTGCTCGCGGACCGTATGGGCCAAGCCCTGGCCAATAGGTTGATCAGCCAGATCGAGCGTGGGCAATGGAAGTTGCAAATGCGCATGCAGCCAGAAGCCCTCGGACGCGTGGAAGTCGCCCTGGATATGCACGCGGGTGGCCTGGATGCCGTGTTCAGCACCGACAACGCCTTAGCCAAAGATTTGTTGGGGCAGGGCGCGCAGCGCTTGCGTGACGCGCTAACCCAATCTGGCACAACTGTTGCTTCGGTTACCGTACATGCTGATGCGCGTGGGCAGTCTGGCGGGAATTCGACACCCCAAAGACGCCAGCCTGAGCCCAAGCAGTCAGCAGCACCCGCAGCAGTGGGCGCGGCCCCTAATAAGGCAGCCCGTTACACTGGCGGGGTTGCTGAGGGGCTTAACGTGTTGGCGTGAGTACCCTTTTTTCGTAGAAATCAAACGTGAGGTGTCTATGGGCACCCAGACCGAGAGGTAAGAAATGGCTACAGCAGCACCTGCAGCGCCCGCTCCCGCCGAAGAAGGCGCGGAGGCGAAGCCAAAGTCAAAGCTCGTCCCCCTGATCTTGGCGGTGACCGCACTGATCGTGGTCATCGTCGCAACCATTGGCCTCACTTTGTGGCTCAGCGGGTTTTTTGCAAAACCCCCGGTCAATGCTGACGCTGTGCTGGAACAAGGTGCCGAGCACGAAGCGGCTGCCGACGGCGGCCATGGCGCGCCCGCAGACGGCGGTCATGGCGCACCCGCAGCAGGGCATGGTGAAAAACCGGCCGAGGGCGGTCATGGCGCACCTTCGGGTGGTCATGGTGAGAAGAAGGCCGAGGCTGAAAAACCCTCAGGCCCGCCTACCCTGAAGAAAAAGTCCCCCGACAGCTTGCAGTTTGAGTACAGCTATCTTCAGCTGGACAAGGACTTCCTGGTCAATCTGATGAGCTCGAAAAAAGTGATGTCAGTGCAAATTGCCATCATGACGCGCTACGACGACCGGGTGTTTGAAAACGTGAAGAAACACGAGTTGATTTTGCGTGGCGTGATGCTCGACATCATGCGCATGACAACCGATACCGACTTGACCAAACCTGATTTCCGCAAGGAACTGGCTGCCAAATTGCGCGATGCCATGAATACCCAGTTGGAAAAATACGAAAACTTCGGTGGCATTGAGGAACTCATCTTCACCGGCTTTGTCGTTCAATAAGGGCGGGGGTGGCGTTCACGTATGGTCGATAACCTGCTTTCTTCGGAAGAACTTGCCGCGCTGACAGAGGGTGTGAACGACGGATCGATTGCGGTCGATACCGGTTTCAATACGGCAGCCCGGGTTAAGAAGCACGACCTGGCCAGCGAAGACAGTTCGCTGGGGGTTAATACGGCCTCGATCGACATGATCAATGAACGCTTCATCCGGACTTTCCGGCTGGCGTTGATGGAAGTGTTGCGCACCAGCCCCAAGATCAATCCTACGAAGGTGCAGGTCGTCAAATTTGGCGATTACCTGCGTGAGCTCAAAGCCCCCTTGTCTGTGAACGTGGTGCGCATGAACCCACTGCGCGGTTTCTCGACCATTTTGATCGACCCGTCGGTCATATTCAGTTCCCTCGATAGCTTTTTCGGTGGTTTTGGCAAAGGAACGCTCGGTACCTTGTTGCCCGGTCGCATGTTCACCCCGATGGAAACGCGCATCATCAATATCATTTTGGATGCTGCATTCAAAACCTTGCGTGAAGCCTGGGCGCCGATCCTCCCCTTGGAGTTCGAACTGGTCAGCCAGGAGATCAACCCCCATTTCGCCCAGATTGCCGATGAAAATGACCTTGTCATCTTGAGCCGTTTCGAGACCGAGACGCCGACGCAAAACGTCGGGTTCATTGACATTGTTCATCCCTACGTGGCGCTCAAGCCTGTGCGTGAAATGCTGCGCAGCCGTTTGCAAGCGGGTGACGGGAACGAAGAGTCGGATAAGGCCTGGCACGACGAATTGGAAGCGGCCGTTGGCGGCGCATCACTGGACTCCCGCGTGGTACTGGGGCAGATTCATACGACCTTTCGGGCCGTTGAGGCGATGCAGCCGGGGGACATCCTGCATTTTAAAAAGCCGGAGCTGGCAACCTTGCAACCCAACGGTATCCCGGCCTTTGACGTCCGCATCGGCACGGTAGGTGCCCAGGTTGCGGTTCAGATTGAGCGCGCCGTAGCCCCCGGCGGGAAATAACCGAACCGCCTTTGAGCGATCCACAGGAGCCATACCATGAACGACACCACCGATGAAGCGGCTTTGACCGAAGAGAGCAATCAGATCAATGCAGAGGTGCTGCAAAACATCAGTGTGACTTTGAGCATTGAAGTCGGCCGCGCCCAAATCAAGATCAAAGACCTGATGCGCCTGACCCAAGGCAGCGTAGTAGAGCTCGATCGCGTTGCGGGCGAGCCACTCGATTTGCTGATCAACAACACCGTAGTCGCGCAAGGCGAGGTGGTGCTGGTCAATGAGCGTTATGGCATCCGCCTGACCCGTGTGGTGCCCGCCTCCGAGCGCATGAAAAACCTGTAACTGCGGTCGCGGACTATGACCAACGCCCCCCCCATCGACTGGTTGCGCATGTCTGGCAGCTTGCTGCTGGTGATCGCCCTGTTGCTGGGCATGTTGTGGATGCTCAAGCGGCTCAAGGCCATGCAGGAAAAGCACAGCGGGCCGCGGCAAATGGAATTGTTAGAAACCCTCAGTGTGGGCGTGCGCCAGAAAATTGCTTTGGTCCGGGTCGGGAGCCGCCAGGTTCTCGTCGGTATGACGCCCGGCCAGTTCACTGCCTTGGGTAGCTGGGATACGGCCAGCGGTGTCGGCCCTGCGCCCGCACCAAACCCGCGCACCCAGGAGCAGCTCCCGTGAAGA
>CANIRI010000028.1 GCA_947469815.1 Comamonadaceae bacterium
ATGCTGGCCACAATCTCCTGGGGGTCTTTTTTGCCACCCAGCATGTAGGTATTGGTCATGCGCGGCATGGGCAGATGCGCATAGCTTTCGCGCCGCCCATTGCCGGTGGGTGCGACGCCCATCAGCCGCGCGTTCATGGCGTCCTGGATGTAGCCGCGCAAAATGCCGTCTTCGATGAGCACGTTGCGGGCGCTGGTATTGCCTTCGTCGTCCACGTTGAGCGAGCCGCGCCTGTCGGCAATCGTGCCGTCGTCCAGCACCGTCACGCCCTTGGCCGCGACCCGCTGGCCTATGCGCCCGCTGAAGGCGCTGGAGCCTTTGCGGTTGAAGTCACCCTCCAAGCCGTGGCCGATGGCTTCGTGCAAAAGAATGCCGGGCCAGCCCGGGCCGAGCACCACGGTCATCTCACCGGCCGGGGCCGGGCGCGCTTGCAGATTGGTGAGTGCTGCGCCAACCGCCTGGTCGACGTACTGGGCGATCATGGCGTCGTCAAAATAGGCCAGGCCGAAGCGGCCGCCACCGCCGGAGGAGCCGCTTTCGCGCCGGCCTTTTTGTTCGGCAATCACCGTGACCGACAAGCGCACCAAGGGCCGCACATCGGCAGCGAGCACACCATCGGCGCGCGCCACCATGACCACGTCGTATTCCATGGCCAAGCCGGCCATGACCTGCACCACGCGCGGGTCTTTGGCGCGGGCCAGGGTCTCGACTTTGCCCAGCAAGGCGACTTTGGTCGTGCTGTCCAGCGTGGAGATGGGGTCAGTCGGGCCGTACAGCGCGCGGCTGCGGGCAATCTTTTGGGCACCGACTTTGCTGCGGGCGCTGGAGCGGGCCAGTCCGATGGAGCGCACGGTGCGCGCTGCGTCCAGCAAAGAGGTTTCGGAAATGTCATCCGAATACGCGAATGCGGTTTTTTCGCCGCTGACAGCGCGCACGCCCACACCCTGGTCGATGCTGAAGCTGCCGGTTTTGACAATGCCTTCTTCCAAGCTCCAACCTTCGGAGCGGGTGTATTGGAAATACAGGTCGGCTTCGTCGACGCGGTGGGCTTTGATTTCAGCCAGCACCCGCCAGAGGTGGGATTCGTCTAGACCGAAGGGTGTTAGTAGCAGGGATTTGGCCGTGGCCAGGCGTTCGAGAGTGGGTTCGCGTGCAATCATCGGGCCATTGTAGGCGGGCGGCCCTGTGGGCGCGTTCAGGATTGGACCAATCGCCGTGCGTGCGACACGGACATCAGCATCCCCATTGCCAGCCCGAGTGTGACCATGGCGGTGCCACCGTAGCTGATGAATGGCAAGGGAACACCGACCACCGGCAGAATGCCGCTGACCATGCCCATATTCACAAACGCGTAGGTAAAGAAAATAGCGGTCAGGCTACCCGCCAACATGCGGGCAAAAACAGTGGGTGCTTCCATGGCGATATCCAAGCCCCGAAAAATCAGGAAGAGATACGCGCCCAACAAATAGACGTTACCCAGAAGACCGAACTCTTCGGCAAAAGCCGCAAAGATGAAGTCGGTTGTGCGCTCGGGAATGAAATCCAGATGCGATTGCGTGCCTTGCATAAAACCGGTGCCCGACACGCCGCCGGCGCCAATCGCGATCATGCCTTGCAGAATGTGAAAGCCTTTGCCCAAGGGATCACGCGTGGGGTCCAGCAAGGTGCAAACACGCTGCTGCTGGTAGTCGTGCAACAGAGGCCAGTCGAAGCCTTCGGCACACAGCGTGGGCTCAAAAATCACGATCAGGATCAGCCCCAGTACCAAACCGGCCAGCGGTGGCAGTACCAGCCACCAACTCATGCCGGCAAAAAACACCACGGACAGGCCGGCTGCCAGCACCAGCAAGGCGGTGCCCAAATCGGGCTGGCGCATGATCAAGAAAACGGGCAGCAGCACCAGTACGCCGCCGACCACGAAGTCCAAGGGCCGTAGCTGCCCCTCGCGTTTTTGGAACCACCAGGCCAGCATCAAGGGGACCGCAATTTTCAAAATTTCGCTGGGCTGGATGGTGACCCCCACGTCGACCCAGCGCCGCGCCCCTTTTTTGGTAATGCCAAATACGGCCACGGCAATCAGGAGCGCAATTCCGGCCAGGTACAAAGGCACGGCCAGCGCCATCAAGCGTTGCGGCGGTATCTGGGCCACACTGAACATGATGGCAAAGGCAATGCAGATGTTGCGGATGTGGTCGATAAAGCGTGTGCCGCCGTCGTAACCCGATGAATACATGGCCAGCAATCCCGCGCCTGCCAGCAGCACCATGGCTAACAACAGGGGTGTGTCCAGGCGCTCGAACAAGGACTGTCCCCATGTGCGGGGCGAGGTACGTCCAAAAGGTGTTGCCATGCAGGGATTATCCGGGGCAACGCATGGGACAATCTGGGCATGTATCTCCTCTTTGATGAAGCCGGTAAATTCATGGCCGGGCGCGTGCTTTCCGAGGCCGACGCGTCAGCCCAGGTCGAGCTCGACAGCGGCAAGCGGATCAAGGTGAAGGCGGCGAATCAGCTCCTGCGTTTTGAGTCTCCTGCCCCTGCGGTTTTCATGGCGACCAGTGCCGCCTTGAGCCGCGAGGTGGAATTGGAAATGGCCTGGGAATTCGCGCCCGATGCGGAGTTTGGGTTTGTCGAACTGGCCCGCGACTATTTCAGTGCCCAGGCCAGCGTGCAGCAACAGGCTGCGATGTTGTTCACCTTGTTCGAGGCGCCGCATTACTTTCGCCGTGCCGGCAAAGGCCGCTTCCGCAAAGCCAGCGCCGATGTGATTGCCCAGGCGCTGGCCGGGATTGAAAAGAAAAAACAGCTGCTCGCGCAAATTGCGCTGTGGGCGCAGGAGCTGCTGGCCGGTCAATGTCCGCAAGCCGTGCGGGACCAGCTCTACAAAATACTGTTCAAACCGGATAAGAACGCCCCTGAATACAAAGCTGTGGTCGAAGCTGCCCGCGCCAGCCAGACAGCGCCCTTGGCGCTGCTGCAAAAAGCCGGTGCTATCGATTCGCCTTACCAGTTCCATTGGAAGCGTTTTGCTCTGGAGTATTTTCCCAAGGGCACTGGCTTCCCGGCTTTGAATGCGCCTGCGCTCGCCGACAACTTGCCGCTGGCGAAGGTCGCCGCGTTTTCGATTGATGATTCGGCAACCACCGAGATTGACGATGCGCTCTCCCTCCAGGGTCTGGGCAGCGGCAGCGTCACCTTGGGCATTCACATTGCTGCGCCGGGATTGGCCTTGCAGCCCGGCGGGGAGATCGATGCCATAGCCCGGGAGCGCCTGTCCACCGTGTACATGCCCGGTTTCAAAATCACCATGCTGCCCGATGCGCTGGTGCAGCACTTCACTTTGCAAGAGGGCCGGGCCTGTCCGGCGGTGTCCCTGTATGTGGAGATCGACGAAGCCACGCTGGAGCTGCGCGGCAGCCGTACCTTGATCGAACAGGTGCCTATTGCGCACAACCTGCGCCATGACCAGCTGGAACAGTGGGTGACGCACGCGTGGCTGCTAGGCGAAGCCGCGGCAGACACAAAAGCAGATGCGCCGGATGTCCTGGTGCAACTGCAGCCCGAATTGGCGTTTTTGCACCGCCTGGCCTGCGCGCTGAAAGAGCGGCGCGAGGTGGTGCGCGGCAAACCCGAGACCTTCAACCGCCCGGACTACAACTTCCGGCTGCGCGAGGGTGCGGGCGTGGAACCTCTGGGCAGCGAGGTGGTGGAGATCAGCACCCGCCAGCGCGGCGCGCCGCTGGACTTGATTGTTGCCGAGGCCATGATATTGGCCAACAGCAGCTGGGGTGCCTGGCTGGCCGAACTGGGTGTCCCTGGGATTTACCGCAGCCAAGCCTCGCTGGCGCCCGGCGTGAAAGTGCGTATGGGCACGCGCGCCGCGCCGCATGCGGGCATCGGAGTCAAGTGCTACGCCTGGAGCACATCGCCCCTGCGCCGCTACACCGACATGGTGAACCAGTGGCAAATCATGGCCTGCGTTCGCCACGGCAGTACCGCTGCCTTGGCCGCCCCGTTCAAGCCCAAGGACGCGCAGCTGCTGGCCATCATTTCCGGGTTCGAGGACGCCTACAGCGCCTACAACGCGCACCAGGGCGCGATGGAGCGCTACTGGACGCTGCAGTACCTGAACCAGAACGCGGTTACCGAGTTGGTGGGCACGGTTTTCAAGGACAACATGTTCCGCGCGGACAACTTGCCGCTGGTACTACCGATCATGGGAGCGCAAGGCCTGCCGCGGGGGGCGCAGGTGCGGGTGCGCCTCGGTGTGCCGGATCTGATCACGCTGGATATCAACGGCACCGTGGTGGAACGGCTGGATGCTGACAGTTCCGACGCAGCCGGTGCAGACCTGCCGGACGATGGCGAAGACGATATGGTTGGCGGCCCGATTGCGCTGGCCATTGACCTGGCCGACGCTGCGCCGGACGGTCTGCCCGATGCGCCCACGCAGCCTGCACCTCTGCAGGATCCGGTTTGAGCGGGAGCCGGCGTGATCCAGTCCGTGCGCGCGCTGACGACTTTTCAGAAAGCGATCGCCGCCTCGCTGGTCCTGCATGCGGGGCTGCTGACGGTGCGCTTTGTTGATCCGACCGCTTTGGACCGGATTTTTCAGCCGCCTGTTTTGGAGGTGGTGATGCTCAACACCCTGGGGCAGTCCAAGCCGGTGAAGAGCCAGTTGTTGGCGCAAACCTCTATGGAAGGGGGTGGTAATGCCCTGGCAGGGCACGCCGCCGATGCCTTGCTGGTAGACGCCGCCGCGCCCGGTTTGGAATTGCAGAACCAGCCTGCGGCCGCTTCGCTTGAGGCCATGCGCCAGCAGCAAAACGTGTTGCTGGCGCAGGTGCGTGACCAGCTCGCCGCCTTGCAAAGCAGCGCCGAATTGTCCGCTGATCCCAGCAAAGTGAGCCAACAAGAGGAACGCCAACGGCGTTTGATACAGCAGATCGCGGCGCTGGAGAAAGACGTTGCGACCGAGAACGCGCGGCCGCGCAAACGCTTTTTCAGCCCCACCACCCGCGAAGCGGTTTTTGCCACCTATTTCAGCGAACTGCGCCACGCCATCGAAAAACAGGGCACCCTGGATTTCCCGCAGCGTGACGGTGAAAAAATATTCGGCGAACTGACCCTGGCGATAACCGTGGACGCTGCCGGCCGCGTGGTTATGACCTCCGTGGCGCGGTCTTCGGGTGACGCCCTCCTGGATCAGCATGCGCAGAGCATTGTGCGCCGTGCGGCTCCCTTTGGACCTTTTAGCGCAGCGATCCGGGCCACTGCGGATCAGCTGGTATTTGTGGCCCGGTTTCGCTTCGTGCATACCGAGGATCGCAGCGAGGCCCTGGTGGACTGAGCATGAAGCCGGCACTGCGTGGACTGCTTCTGATGGTCTTGGCACTGCTGGGCTTGCAGCTGTATTTTGCGCTGCGGATAGGCGCTATGGCGTACCTGGATCCGGAGTCCACGGCATTTGAGCGCTCGGCCTTATGGCGCATCAGCACCGCACCCGAGCGCAGCCACTGGCAGCAGGAATGGGTGTCTTATGCGCAGATCAGCCGCTCGCTCAAAAGCGCCGTACTGGCCTCAGAAGACGATGGATTTGCCACCCACGGTGGTGTGGATTGGGACGCCATCAACGCTGCCTGGCAAAAAAACGCCAAAGCCCAGGCCCGCGCGGAGGCCCGCAGTGCCGCGGCAAAAGGCCGGTCCGTCAAGCCCCCCAAGATCATCGGTGGCTCCACCATCACACAGCAACTGGCAAAAAATTTGTTTCTCAGCGGCGAACGTACCATCGTGCGCAAGGGCCAAGAGTTGGTCATTACCCTGCTGCTGGAAGCCTGTTTGAGCAAGGAACGCATCTTGGAGATCTATCTGAACCACGTGGAGTGGGGCGATGGCGTTTTCGGCGCGCAGGCGGCGTCGTGGCGCTATTACCGCAAAGACGCATCCCGGCTGGCACCCAATGAGGCCGCCCGCCTGGCGGTGATGTTGCCGCGGCCGAAGTTTTTCGAGAAATTACCCGCCTCCGACTACCTTGCCAACCGCAGCGCCCTGATCCAGGGTCGCATGGCGGACGCCCAGTTGCCCTGAGAACCGTATGCGAATTCTTGGCATAGACCCCGGCTTGCGCAGCACCGGTTTTGGCGTGCTGGACCTGGAGGCCGGTCAATTGCGCTACGTGGCCAGCGGAACCATCAGCACAAGCCATCTGGCCACCACCGCATTACCGGCCCGATTGCAGACCCTGTTTCAAGGGCTTGCCGAGGTGGTCCAGCGCTACCAACCCGATTGCGCGGCGGTTGAGATTGTTTTTGTGAATGTGAACCCGCAGTCCACGCTGCTGCTGGGCCAGGCGCGCGGGGCCTTGATTGCCGCGCTGGTGCAGGCCCAACTGCCGGTGGCCGAATACACGGCTTTGCAAATGAAGCAGGCCGTGGTCGGTTACGGGCGTGCCGCCAAATCACAGGTCCAGGAGATGGTGCGGCGTTTGTTGGACCTGCCAGGTGTGCCAGGGCCCGATGCGGCCGACGCCTTGGGCTTGGCCATCACCCACGCCCATGCGGGCCGTGCCATGCAATTGCTGGCGGATGCCAAAAATGCCGATGGACAAGGGAGTGCCGCCGGACGCACCAGCAGCTACAAAGGCGGGCGCAGCCGCTAGGTCGCTCTACAGGATTCGGCTGAGAATTAACACGCCGAAAAACACCAGGGCGGTGAGCAGCGTGTACTTCAATAACTGCATGCCCCAGCGCCGAAAACGCAGGTTGTTGGTGGCGATGAAAAAAGCGAAGCACACGCCAGCCCCGACCAGCATCAACAACAAAAGGATGCGAAACAGCAGCATGGGTGCGCGTTCGGCAGCGCGGTGCTTACCAGGCAGGCGCCGCTTGTGCAAAGCCGCGCGGGGCCTGGCGCTCGTCCTCGAAGCTCACCATCTCCCAGGCCGCCGGTTGATCCAGCAGCGCGCGCAGGAGCACGTTGTTGAGGGCATGGCCTGAGCGGCGGGCTTCGTAATACGCCAGCAGAGGATGGCCCAGCAGGTAGAGGTCACCCATGGCATCGAGGATTTTGTGTTTGACGAATTCATCGTCGTAGCGCAGCCCGCCCGCATTGAGCACTTTGTAGTCGTCCATCACAATGGCATTGTCCAAGCCGCCGCCCATGGCCAGGCCGTTGGCGCGCATCATCTCCACATCTTTGGTAAAACCGAAGGTGCGGGCACGGGCAATATCTTTGGCGTAATTGCCGGCGCCCAGGTCGAATTCCACGCGCTGGCCGGTGGAGTCCACGGCGGGATGGTTGAAATCAATTTCGAAACCCAGCTTGTAGCCGTTGTAGGGCAGTAGCCGCGCCCACTTGGCCTGCGCGCCTGTGCCATCACGAACCTCCACCGCAGACTTGATTCGCACAAACCGGCGCGCTGCGTTTTGCATCACGATGCCCGCGTTTTGCAGCAGAAAGACAAAGGAGGCCGCTGAGCCGTCCAGGATCGGAACCTCTTCTGCCGTGATGTCCACGTACATGTTGTCCACGCCGAGGCCGGCGCAGGCCGACATCAGGTGCTCCACGGTGTGGACTTTGGCGCTGCCCGCTGAGAGCGTGGAAGCGAGGCGGGTTTCGGTTACCGCCTGGGGCGAGACACGGATCTCGGGTGCATCGGCGAGGTCGACGCGGCGAAATACGATGCCGCTATCGGGTGCTGCCGGGCGCAGGGTCAGTTCCACCCGTTGCCCGCTGTGCAAACCCACTCCTACCGCCTTAGTGAGCGACTTCAATGTGCGCTGTTGAATCATCGTCATATTTTAGAGGCTGCAGTGCCCCGCCCCAGTGGCGGGAAGTTGCACTGCGCCGACATCAATCGGCTTGTTTGCGCAGGAAAGCAGGGATGTCAATGTCGTCCATACCACCGCTGGACATGGCGTCCACCCGCGCCGCTGCCGACGCGCCTCGGCGTCCTGCGTTGGCCCAGACCTGTGGGCGTCCGACATTGGAGAAATCCATATCGGCAATGCGCGGCGTCGGGCTGCCGCCCATGGTGTTGGTTTGCGCGACCGCATCGGTCAGCGTGGGGACGTTGAAGGGTACGTTGTCGGTCCCGGTGCGCATGACCTGCAGGGGAGGAGCCTGGCGGCGCGGTGCCTGGCGGCTCAGTCCCGTGGCCACCACCGTCACGCGGACCTGGTCACCGAGCGACTCGTCGTGCGCGGTGCCGTAAATCACGTGTGCATCGGCCGAGGCATAGCCGCGCACCGTGTCCATGGCCAGACGCGATTCGCTCAGTTTGAGCGAGCCGCGCTTGGCGGAAATCAACACCAGCACGCCCTTGGCTCCGGCCAGGTCAATGCCTTCGAGCAGCGGGCAGGCCACGGCCTGTTGCGCGGCGATACTGGCGCGGTCCGGACCGCTGGCCTGCGCCGTGCCCATCATGGCTTTGCCGGGCTCGCCCATCACGGTGCGCACGTCCTCGAAGTCCACGTTGATATGACCTGGCATGTTGATGATCTCGGCAATGCCGCCCACCGCGTTTTTCAGCACATCGTTGGCCTGGGCAAAGGCCTCGTCTTCGCTGATGTCATCGCCCAGTACTTCGAGCAATTTTTCGTTCAGGATCACGATCAGCGAGTCCACGTTTTCTTCCAGCTCTGCCAGACCCGCTTCGGCATTTTTCATGCGTCGGTCCCCTTCGAACGAAAAGGGTTTGGTGACCACGCCGACCGTCAGAATCCCCATTTCCTTGGCCACTTTGGCGATGATGGGTGCAGCCCCGGTGCCGGTGCCGCCGCCCATGCCGGCGGTGATGAACAGCATGTGCGCACCTTCGATGGCGCTGCGGATGGATTCCTCGGCCTGTTGCGCCGCTTCCCGGCCCATATCGGGCTTGCTGCCCGCGCCCAGACCGGTATGACCCAGCTGGATGATCTTGTGCGCGGTGCTGCGTCCCAAGGCTTGGGCATCGGTATTGGCCGAGATGAATTCAACGCCGTCGACCCGGCCATCAATCATGTGCTGCACGGCGTTGCCGCCGCCGCCGCCCACGCCAATCACCTTGATTTTTGTTCCTTGGTTGAATCGTTCTTCATCCAGCATTTCGATGGTCATAGAGGGCTCCTGGTGGTTTTCTGAGTGGGACATGGTTGCGGGGTAAAAAAAGGGTTAAAAAGTTCCGGCGAAAAAATCTTTGAGCTGGGAGAAAGCACTTTTCACCGAGCCGTTTTTCTGCGACACCTTGATGCCACGGATGCGCGCGATGCGGGCCTCTTCAAGAAGGCCCATAGCAGTGGAGGCGCGTGGCTGGGCGATCAAATCGGCCAGCGAGCCGCGGTACTGCGGCAGGCCCCGGCGCACGGGCTTGAGGAAAATGTCCTCGCCGAGTTCGACCATGCCGGGCATGATGCAGCTGCCACCGGTCAGAACCACCCCGGAGGACAAGACCTCCTCGAAGCCCGATTCGCGCATTACTTGGTTCACCAGTGTGAAGATCTCTTCGACGCGCGGCTCAATCACACCGGCCAGGGCCTGGCGGCTGAGCATGCGCGGGCTGCGGTCGCCCAGGCCGGGGACTTCAACCTGTACTTCCGGGTTGACCAGCACCTGCTTGGCGTGACCCGCCTCGACCTTGATTTCTTCAGCGTCTTTGGTCGGCGTGCGCAGCGCCATGGCGATGTCGCTGGTGATCAGATCCCCGGCAATCGGAATCACTGCCGTGTGGCGGATCGCGCCATTGGTGAAGATGGCCACGTCGGTGGTGCCCGCGCCAATGTCCACCAGCGCCACGCCCAATTCGCGCTCGTCAGCGGTGAGCACCGACAGGCTGGAGGCCAGCGGGTTGAGCATCAATTGGTCGACCTCCAGGCCGCAGCGGCGCACGCACTTGATGATGTTTTCTGCCGCGCTTTGCGAGCCGGTCACGATGTGCACTTTGGCTTCGAGGCGCATGCCGCTCATGCCGATGGGCTCGCGCACTTCCTGGTTGTCGATGATGAATTCCTGTGGCTCCACCAGCAGCAGTCTTTGGTCGGTGGAGATATGGATCGCCTTGGCGGTCTCGACCACGCGCGAAACATCCGCTTGCGTGACCTCGCGGTCTTTGATGGCCACCATGCCGGGCGAGTTGATGCCGCGGATATGGCTGCCGGTGATACCGGTGTAGACGCGGGTGATCTTGCAGTCCGCCATCAGCTCGGCTTCTTTGAGCGCCTGTTGGATGCTGGCAACGGTCGCGTCGATGTTCACGACCACGCCGCGCTTGAGGCCAAAGCTCGGCGCGATGCCGTAGCCCGCCAATTTCAATTCACCATTGGCCAGCACCTCTGCGACCACCGCCATCACCTTGGCTGTGCCGATGTCCAGGCCAATGACCAGATCTTTGTATTCTTTTGCCATCGTTTTTACCTTCGTGCTGTTATTTCGGTTTGACCATCGTCAGCGTCGTCACGCCACGCAGCCGCAGGGCATAGGCCTGCTCGTAACGCAGATCCGCAAATTCCAAAGATCCGGCATTGCGGCCATAGCGCTGGGCCACCGTGGGCAGGGTTTGCAAAAAGCGTTCTGTGCGTTGCAAGACAGCGGCTTTGTCGGACCCACCCAGTTCCAGACGTGCGCCCGATTCCAGGCCTATGCGCCAATTACCGCGCGCGCTCAGCTCCACCTGCACCAATTCCATGCCGACCCGGTTCAGCGGTGCCAACAGGGTCTGGTACATGTCCCAGACTTGGGGCCCGGAACCGGCCGGGCCGGCCAGCCGGGGCAGGGTATTGGGCTCGACTTCATCGATATTGGCGTCAAACACTTCGGCAAAGCTGTTCAGCATGCGCGAATCGCCTTCGGCGCCCCAGTAGGCAACCGGTTGGTGTTCCTGCAGTTCGACCCGCAGGCGGTTGGGAAATTCCCGCCGCACCACCGCCTTGCGCACCCAGGGCATGGATTCATAGGATTCGCGGATCGCCGTCAGATTCACCGTGAAAAAAGTTCCGCGCATGCGCGGCAGCACATTGGCCCGCATGCTGGGGATGTTGTTGTGCGCCACTTCGCCGCGTACCGTGATGCGCTGGATGTCAAAGCCCGGCAGCCGCGCCACCCAGCGCGCTGCTGAAACCAGACCCAGCAGCACGAACACGCCCGCCAAGGCAGCGGCCGTGGCGTTCATCAGCCGGATGTCCATAGCCGGTGCCGCTGCTTCGCTCATGGACGCTGCCCTCCTGCACCGTTGTGGTTGTCCAGGGATGCGGATGCCAGGATGCGCAGGCACAGGTCCGCGTAGCCGATGCCTGCCGCGCGCGCGGCCATGGGAACCAGCGAATGGCTGGTCATACCCGGTGAGGTGTTCATTTCCAGCAAAAACGGCTTGCGGTCGCTGGCGCGCAGCATCAAATCGGCACGGCCCCAGCCCCTGCAGCCCAGGCTGCGGTAGGCGGCCAGCACCAGGCGGGCGATCTCTGCCTCTTCCGCTGCTGGCAGGCCACTGGGGCAGTGGTACGACACCGCGTCGGTGAAATATTTGTTCTGGTAGTCGTAAGCGCCTTCGGGCGCCTGAATACGCACTACTGGCAGCGCTTGCGCTGCAGCACCCTCGCCCAGCACAGCGCAGGTGACTTCTTCGCCGCTGATGAATTCTTCGCACAGCACATGGGCGTCATAGCGCGCTGACAGCGTCACGGCGGCTTGCAGCGCGTCGGCCGTTGCCACTTTGGTAACGCCCAGCGAAGACCCTTCGCGCGGCGGCTTGACGATCAGCGGCAGGCCCAGTTGTGCGGGAACGCCTGCGGCGGCTGCATGCAGCGCCGCCGTGCCTGCAGGGCTGCTATCGGACGCGTCCAACACCACGCATTGCGGGGTGGGCAGGCCTTCGGCCAGCCACAAGCGCTTGGTCATTACTTTGTCCATGGCAACGGCCGAGGCCATCACGCCCGAGCCGGTATATGGAATGCCCAGCAGCTCCAAGGCACCTTGCACCGTGCCGTCTTCACCAAAGCGGCCGTGCAGGGCGATGAAGCAGCGCGCCACAACTTCGTCGCGCAAGGCCGCCAGATCGCGCTGCGCTGGGTCGAAGGGGTGTGCATCGACGCCGACGGAGCGCAAGGCTTCGAGCACGCCCTGGCCGGATAGCAGGGAGATGTCGCGCTCGGCGGATGCGCCGCCCATGAGCACGGCCACGCGACCCATGTCTTTTGCGACGGTCATGTTGTGCCCCCTTGCAGCAAGGCGACCACCTGGCCCGGAACCGCGCCTATGGTGCCCGCACCCATGCACAAGAGCAAGTCGCCATCGCGCGCGCTTTGAACCGCCACCTGCGCCATGCCGTTGATATCCGCCACAAATTGCGGCTCGACCTTGCCCGCCACGCGCAGTGCGCGCGCCAGCGAGCGGCCGTCAGCGGCGACGATGGGTGCCTCGCCAGCGGCGTAGACCTCGGCCAGCAAAACCGCATCGGCCTGGCCGATCACGGTCACAAAATCATCGAAGCAATCGCGGGTGCGGGTGTAGCGGTGGGGCTGGAAGGCCAAGACCAGACGCCGCCCCGGGAAAGCGCCGCGCGCGGCCGCCAGGGTGGCGGCCATCTCGACCGGGTGGTGGCCGTAGTCGTCCACCACGGTGATGCGCCCGCCTTGGGGTAGCGGCCAGTCGCCGTAGGGTTGGAAACGCCGTCCCACGCCTTTGAATTCGGCCAGCGCCTTGAGCAGCGCGGCGTCGGGCACATTGAGCTCCACTGCCACGCAAATCGCCGCCAGTGCATTGCGCACATTGTGTTCACCCGGCAGGTTGAGCACCACCTCCAGATCCGGCAGCACCACGCCATTGCGCCGGGTCACGGTGAAATGCATTTGCGACCCGACGGGGCGCACCTGGGTCGCGCGGACCTGCGCACCTTCGTCAAAGCCGTAGCTGGTGATCGGGCAGCTCACCTCGTCGACGATGGCGCGCACCGCAGGGTCGTCGGCGCACAAAATCGCGGTGCCGTAAAAGGGCATGCGGTGCAGAAAATCGACAAACGCTTTTTGCAGACGGGCAA
>CANIRI010000029.1 GCA_947469815.1 Comamonadaceae bacterium
GAAGGGGTCGACTCCGAAGAGTGCGCAGCGGCCGTGGCCGGCGAATCCTCTACCGCGACTTGGACGGTTGTATGGACCGACCGCTTGACCGCCTGCGACCTCTACCGCGCCAAGGCTTACCGCGTCGATGCCGTGCCCAACACTGGTCCCGGCACGAAGACAGAACAGCAGTACTTCGCCTACATCGCTTACGACATCGACCTGTTCGAAGGCGGCTCGATCGCTAACCTGACTGCCTCGATCATCGGTAACGTCTTCGGCTTTAAGGCAGTGAAGGCGCTGCGCTTGGAAGACATGCGTATCCCCGTCGCCTACCTGAAGACCTTCCAGGGTCCTGCTACTGGCGTTGTCGTAGAGCGCGAGCGCCTAGACAAGTTCGGTCGCCCACTGCTCGGCGCCACCACCAAGCCCAAACTTGGCCTGTCGGGCCGTAACTATGGCCGCGTGGTGTACGAGGGCCTCAAAGGCGGTCTCGATTTCATGAAGGACGATGAGAATATCAATTCGCAGCCCTTTATGCACTGGCGTGATCGTTTCCTTTACTGCATGGAAGCCGTCAACAAAGCCAGCGCGGCCACCGGCGAGGTCAAAGGCCACTACCTGAACGTCACCGCCGGCACGATGGAAGAGATGTACGCACGTGCCGAATTCGCCAAGAGCCTGGGCAGCGTGATCATCATGATCGACCTGGTGATCGGCTACACGGCGATCCAGAGCATGGCCTTGTGGGCGCGCAAAAACGACATGATCCTGCACCTGCACCGCGCAGGCAACAGCACCTACTCGCGCCAGAAGAACCACGGCATGAACTTCCGCGTCATTTGCAAGTGGATGCGCATGGCGGGTGTGGACCACATCCACGCAGGCACGGTGGTCGGCAAGTTGGAAGGCGACCCGATGATGATCCGGGGCTTCTACGACACGCTGCTCGACACGCACACCCCGATGCAGCTCGAAAAAGGTCTGTTCTTCGAGCAGGACTGGGCTTCGCTGAACAAGGTCATGCCGGTCGCCTCTGGTGGTATCCATGCCGGCCAAATGCACCAGTTGCTGACCTACCTCGGCGACGACGTGGTGCTGCAGTTCGGCGGCGGCACGATCGGCCACCCGATGGGCATCCAGGCCGGAGCCACGGCGAATCGCGTCGCCCTCGAAGCCATGGTGCTGGCGCGCAATGAAGGCCGCGACATCTGGAACGAAGGTCCGCAGATCCTGCAGGACGCCGCCAAGTGGTGCTCGCCACTGAAAGCCGCCATCGACACCTGGGGCGACATCAGCTTCAATTACGAATCCACCGATACCGCCGACTTCGCCGTCACGCCGACGGCTTCCATTTAAGGAGATCCTCACCATGATGACCAACCACGGCAATCGCCTCACACAGGGCCAGTTCTCCTTCCTGCCCGACCTCACGGACAAGCAGATCACCGCACAGATCGAGTACGCGCTGGGCAAAAACTGGGCACTCGGCGTTGAATACACCGATGACCCGCATCCGCGCAACACCTACTGGGAGATGTATGGCAACCCGATGTTTGACTTGAAGGATGCGTCAGCCATCTTGACGGAGATCAATGCCTGCCGCAAGACGTTTCCGAATCATTACGTTCGCGTGACGGCCTTCGATTCGACCCAAGGCGTTGAGTCGGTGCAAATGTCGTACATCGTTAACCGGCCGAAGAACGAACCCGGCTTCGGCCTGACCAGGCAGGAGATCGGCGGGCGTCAGATCCAGTACACCGTACACAGCTATGCCACCGACAAGCCCGAAGGCGAGCGTTACTAAGCCGGCTCCGACTGCGACACAGCCATGAGCAACTCCTCCATTCCTGGCGCGCGGGCCGCGTCGCCCGCTGCAACGGAAGCCGCAGATCCGCCAACTGCAAGCCTCGGCCAAGCGCGCAGCGTGGGCGAGGTTTTGGCGCAGTCGCAGGTGGAGGAGGTCATCGCTGAACTGGACCGTGATTTGGTGGGGCTGGCCCCGGTGAAGACCCGCATCCGCGACATTGCGGCCTTGCTGGTGATTGACAAGCTGCGCATCAATCTGGGTCTGGTCAGCGAGGCACCGAGCTTGCACATGAACTTTGTGGGCAACCCTGGCACTGGAAAAACCTCGGTGGCCATGCGCATGGCGCAAATCCTGCACCGCCTGGGCTATGTCCGCAAGGGCCATCTGGTAGCCGTGACCCGCGACGATTTGGTGGGCCAGTACATCGGCCACACCGCACCCAAAACCAAAGAAGTGCTGAAGAAAGCCATGGGCGGCGTGCTCTTTATTGACGAAGCCTATTACTTGTACCGTCCGGAAAACGAACGCGACTACGGGCAGGAGGCTATCGAAATACTGCTGCAAGTCATGGAAAACCAGCGCGATGACCTGGTGGTGATTTTGGCGGGCTACAAAGACCGCATGGATACCTTCTTTGAATCCAATCCCGGCATGAGTTCCCGCGTCGCCCACCACCTCGACTTTCCGGACTATTCGGTTGACGAGTTGCTGCAGATTTCGCAAAAAATGCTGACCCAGCAGAACTATGTGTTTGCGCCAGGTGCGGATGCGGTGTTCCAGCGCTACCTGGGCTTGCGGGTGCAGCAACCGCACTTTGCTAACGCCCGCAGCGTGCGCAATGCCTTGGACCGCGCGCGCCTGCGCCAGGCCAGCCGGCTGTTTGCCGACCGCGACCGCCAGCTCACTGCTGATGATTTACGGACCCTGGATGGCTCCGACTTCGCCGCCAGCCGGGTCTTTCAGCAAGCAGACGTCCGCCCGGATGCATGAAAACGGTGGATCTGATCCGATGCTCAAAGCGCTGATATTTGATGTGGACGGCACCCTGGCCGACACCGAGATGGCCCATCTGGCCGCCTTCAACCATGCGTTTCGCGAATGCGCGCTCGATTGGCATTGGAGTGTGGAAACCTACACCCAGTTGCTCGCTGTGTCCGGCGGGCGCGAGCGCCTGACGCACTACTGGAAAACTAGCAAACCCGATACCCGCGCCATTGACGGCGGTGCGATCGAAGACCTGATTGAGCGCTTGCATCTGGTCAAGACCGCCGCCTACGAGAAAGCTGTGCAAGACGGCCAGGTCGCCATGCGCCCCGGTGTGCTCGCGCTCATCGACGCGGCGGCGCAAGCGGGCCTGAAGCTGGCGATTGCCACCACCACCTCGCCCGTCAACATCAGCGCTTTGCTGCGCCGTGCCATGGGAGAAGATTGGCGCACACTGTTCGAGGTGGTCGAAGATGCGTCCACCGCGCACCTGAAAAAACCCCATCCCATGGTCTACCTGCAAACCTTGCAGCGCCTGCGCTTGTCGGCCGACGATTGCATCGCCTTTGAGGACTCTCAAAATGGACTGATTGCCGCCCGCGCTGCGGGCTTGGCTACTGTCATCACCCGCAACAGCTTTACCATGGACCATGATTTCCATGGGGCCCGGGCTATTCTGGACAGCCTGGCCACCACGGACCTCGCTGCCATTCGAAACTTGCACGAAAAACGCTAAAAATGAATAGGGAGTACCACGATGCCAACCAAAAACCGCAGCACGCTGACGCAGTTCCTGATCGAGGAGCGGCGCAAGCATCCAGATGCCAGCGGTGACCTCAACGCCCTGATCTTGAATGTGGCGATGGCCTGTAAAGCCATCGCCAAGGCGGTGGCTTTTGGTGATTTGGGTGATGTCCTGGGTGACCATGTGGCTGGCGGCGGGGCCGCTCAGCAGGCCAGCGTGAATGTGCAGGGCGAGACCCAGAAGAAGCTCGATGTGCTGAGCAACGATTTGTTCATTCGCATGAACGAATGGTCCGGCCACCTGGCCGGCATGGCGTCAGAGGAGATGGAAATGCCCATCGATATCCCGGCGCGTTTTCCCCGAGGCAAATACCTGCTGGTCTTTGACCCGCTGGATGGTTCATCCAATATCGACGTCAACGTCACCGTGGGCAGCATCTTTGGCGTTTTCCGTCGCCCCGGTGCCGCCGACGCGGCCGATACCCCACCCTCTGGCGCCGATTACCTGCAAGCGGGCAGTGCGCAGGTGGCGGCCGGGTACGCCTTGTATGGGCCGACGACCATGTTGGTGTTATCGGTCGGCACCGGTGTCTTCGGTTTCACCCTGGACCCCACGCTGGGTGAATTCATGCTCACCCACCCCAACATCCGCGTGCCCGAGCAGACGCAGGAGTTCGCCATCAACGCGTCCAATAGCCGCTTCTGGGAAGCACCGGTGCGCCGCTATGTGGACGAATGCCTGGCCGGCAAAACCGGTCCACGTGGCAAAGATTTCAATATGCGCTGGATTGCCAGCATGGTGGCGGAGGCGCACCGCATCATGATGCGCGGCGGGGTTTTCATGTACCCGCGCGACACCAAAGACCCGACCAAGGCCGGTCGGCTGCGCCTGATGTACGAGGCCAACCCGATTGGCTTTTTGATGGAACAGGCCGGCGGGCGCGCCAGCACCGGTGAGTTCCCGATTCTGGGGATTCAACCCCGCGAACTACACCAGCGCATCGGTTTGGTGTTCGGCTCCAAAGCCGAAGTCGAGCGCATCGAGGACTACCACCGCAACCCGGCTGCCGTCAAAGACAGCAGCCCTCTCTTTGCCGCGCGCAGCCTGTTCCTCAGCGATACGCCCTAGCCGCGGCGGCCCGCGCAAATTCATTCCAGGAGCCCGATTCCATGTCCGAACGCCACCCCATCATCGCCATTACCGGGTCATCCGGCGCGGGAACCACCACGGTGTCCCGCACCTTTGAGAACATCTTCCGCCGCGAGGGCGTCAAATCCGCCATCGTCGAAGGCGACAGCTTTCACCGCTACGACCGCCAGGAGATGAAGAAACGCCTGATCCAGGCGGAGAAAGAAGGCAACAACCATTTCAGCCACTTCGGCTCTGAAAACAACCTCTTTGGCGACATTGAAAATTTGTTTCGCAACTATTCGCAAAAGGGGACAGGTCGGGCCCGCAAATACCTGCACAACGCCGAGGAAGCCGAGCCCTTTAAGCAAGAGCCCGGCACCTTCACCCCGTGGGAAGATTTGCCAGAGGGCACCGACATTCTGTTTTATGAGGGCTTGCATGGCGCCGTCGTGACGCCCGAGCACAACATTGCCCAGTACCCGGATCTGCGCGTCGGCGTGGTGCCTGTGATCAACCTGGAGTGGATCCAAAAGCTGTGGCGCGACCAGCACAAGCGCGGCTACAGCACCGAGGCGGTGACCGACACGATTTTGCGGCGCATGCCTGACTATGTGCACTACATCGTGCCGCAGTTCGCCCACACCCACGTGAACTTTCAGCGTGTGCCCATGGTCGACACTTCTAATCCGTTTATCGCGCGTGACATCCCTTCGGCCGACGAGAGCATGGTGGTGATCCGCTTTGCCAACCCCAAGGGCATTGATTTCCAGTACCTGCTCAGCATGATCAATGACTCGTGGATGAGCCGCGCCAACACCATCGTCGTGCCTGGGGGCAAGATGGAAATTGCCATGCAGCTGATCTTCACGCCCTTTGTCTGGCGCATGATGGATCGGCGCAAGCGCGCCCTCGGAGGCTGAACATGGCAACACCCGCGCAAGCCCTGCGTTTGGTGATGTTCGACCTGGACGGCACCTTGATCGACACCGCACCGGAGATTGCCGACGCGGTCAATGACACGCTGGCCCAATGCGGCCTGCCCTTGGTGAGCCAGCAACAGGTCCGGGACTGGATTGGCCACGGCACCCGCACCCTGTTGATTGCAGCGTTGGCCAGTACGCAGGGGCGCACCGTGCAAGAGATGGGCGCAGACCCGGATCTGCCGCGCATCGCCGGTATTTTTGATGGCCACTACCAACAACGCTGCGGCAGCAGCAGCCAGCCCTACCCCCATGTGGTCGAGGTCCTTGACAGCCTGCGCGCCCACGGCGTGCATCTGGCGGTTGTCACCAACAAGGAGGGCCGGTATACGGATACCGTGCTGCGCGCGCACCAGTTCGACCAGCGCTTTGATCTGGTCATCAGCGGCGACACCCTGGCAAGCAAAAAGCCCGACCCTGCCGGCATAGCGCACTGCCTGGCGCACTGCGCAGTCACGGCCGCGCAGGCTTTGTTTGTCGGTGATTCATCTATTGACGCGGCTACAGCCCGCAACGCCGGCGTGCCGGTCTGGCTGTTGCCCTACGGCTACAACATGGGCCAAGCCATTGAGGCTTGCGGGCCGGACCGGGTGATCCCCGACATGCGGGCGCTGCTGGCCCTTTTGTAATGATTTGTGTATCTGCTTATTGAGGAGTCCCCATGGCCCTGGTATCCCTTCGTCAGGTTTTAGACCATGCCGCCGAAAACGGCTACGGCGTGCCCGCATTCAACGTCAACAACCTGGAGCAGGTGCAGTCCATCATGGAAGCGGCGCAGGAGACCGACAGTCCGGTGATCTTGCAGGCTTCGGCTGGCGCGCGCAAATACGCCGGTGAAGCCTATTTGCGCCACTTGGTGCTTGCGGCTATTGAGTCGCATCCGGATATTCCCGTGGTGTTGCACCAGGATCACGGTGCATCGGCGGCGCAGTGCTTGCAGAGCATACGCAGCGGCTTTTCCAGCGTGATGATGGACGGCTCGCTGATGGAAGACGCCAAAACACCGGCCAGCTACGACTACAACGTGGCTGTCACCCGCAAGGTCTGCGAGATGGCGCATGCCATCGGTGTTTCGGTCGAGGGCGAGCTGGGTTGCTTGGGGTCGTTGGAGACCGGCGAGGCCGGCGAGGAGGACGGCGTCGGTGCCGAGGGCAAGCTGACCCATGACATGATGCTCACCGATCCGGTACAAGCCAAGGACTTTGTGGAGCAAACCGGTGTAGATGCGCTGGCAATTGCCATCGGCACCAGCCATGGGGCCTACAAATTCACCCGTAGACCCACCGGAGACATCCTCGCCATGGACCGCATCGCCGCCATCCATGCGCAAATTCCCAACACCCATCTGGTCATGCACGGTTCGAGCAGCGTGCCGCAGGAATGGCTCGAGATCATCCGCAAGTTCGGTGGCGATATCAAAGAGACCTATGGCGTTCCGGTCGAGGAAATTCAGCGCGGAATCCGCAGCGGGGTGCGCAAGATCAATATCGACACCGACATCCGCCTGGCCATGACCGGGGCGATGCGCCAGCTCATGGCCCAAAACCCGTCTGAATTTGACCCCCGCAAAGCCCTCGCGGCTGCCAGGAAGGCGGCGCGCGGCATCGTGAAAGACCGGTTCATCGCCTTCGGCTGCGCCGGTATGGGCGGCAGGATCAAGCCCGTGGCGATGGATGCCATGGCAGCGCGTTACCACTGAGTTCGGCCCCCGGGCTGCCGGGGCGGCGGCTTACACTTGGTGCGCCATCAACCCCCGCCGATTCCGCCCATGCGACCCTTCATCGATACCGTCCGCACCTACCTGCTGGGGCTGCAGTCCCGCCTGACCACCGCGATTGCCGACAAAGACGGCGGCACCTTTGTGGTGGACGCCTGGTCCAAAGGCGAGGACGAAAAATTGCAAGGCGACGGCATCACCCAGATTCTGGAAGGCGGTCCGGTTTTCGAGCGTGCGGGCTGCGGTTTTTCGCATGTGCGCGGCCCGCAGCTGCCGCCATCGGCCACACAGCACCGCCCCGAATTGGTTGGCGCGCCCTTTGAGGCTTTGGGCGTCTCCTTGGTGTTCCACCCGCGCAACCCCTATGCACCGACGGTGCACATGAACGTGCGCATGATCGCCGCGCAGCCGGCGCAAGGCCCGCTGGTCGCTTGGTTTGGCGGCGGTATGGACCTGACGCCGTACTACGGGTTCGATGAGGATGCGGTCCATTTCCACCAGACCTGCCACGACGCGCTCGCGCCCTTTGGCCCAGACCTGTACCCGCGTTTCAAGACCTGGTGCGACAGCTACTTTTGCAACAAACACCGCAACGAGCAGCGCGGCGTGGGCGGCATCTTTTTTGATGACTTTGTGGAGCTCGGAATTGAGCGCAGCTTCAGCATGCTGCAAAGCGTCGGCGACTCCTTGCTCACGGCCTATATGCCCATCGTGGAGCGCCGCCACACCATGCCGTATGGCGAGCAGGAACGGGCGCACCAGCTCAACCGGCGTGGACGCTACGTGGAGTTCAACCTGGTCTGGGACCGTGGCACCCACTTCGGGCTGCAGTCGGGTGGCCGCACCGAATCGATTCTTTTGTCCATGCCGCCCATGGTGTCGTGGTCGTACCGGCAGGAGGCCGCGCCGGGCACGCCCGAGCGCGCGCTGACCGACTATTTTTTAGTTCCGCGCGACTGGCTGGCGCAGCGCGCGTGAGTGGCTGTGTACCGCATCGATCAGGGCGCTGACATGCTCCGGGTTGCTGTACTGGCTGATGCCGTGGCCGAGGTTGAAGATGTGGGTCGGGCCGGTGGTGGACGCATCGGTATGCGGTGTGCCGAAGGCGTCGAGCACCTTGCGCGCTTCGCTGGCTACCGCAGCCGGTGTGCCGAACAGCGCATTCGGATCCAAATTCCCCTGTAGCGCCTTGCCCGGGCCGCCCACCGCGCCGCCCACCTGGGCGCGCGCTTTGGCCAGATTCACGGTCCAGTCCACGCCCAGCACTTCGCAGTCCAGCGCGGCCATATCGTCCAGCCACAAGCCGCCGCCTTTGGTGAATACCAGGCGCGGCACCGGCGTGCCGTCGGCGCCGGTGCGCTTGAGCTGGCGCAGCACCCGCGCCGTGTAGGCCAGGCTGAAGGTCTGGAATGCGCCGTCAGCCAGCACCCCACCCCAGCTGTCAAACACCATCACCGCTTGCGCGCCCGCGTCGATCTGGCAATTCAGGTAAGCAGCCACCGAATCGGCGTTGATAGCCAGAATCTGGTGCATCAGGTCCGGGCGGCTGTACATCAGGGTTTTGACGTGGCGGTAGTCGTCGGATCCCGCCCCTTCGACCATGTAACAGGCCAGTGTCCACGGGCTGCCCGAAAACCCGATCAAAGGCACGCGGCCGTTCAGCGCTTTGCGGATCGATGCGACCGCGTCGAACACATAGCGCAGCTTGTTCATATCCGGCACCGCCAGTTCGGCCACGGCAGCCTCGTCGCGCACGTTTTTGGCAAAGCGCGGGCCTTCGCCGATGGCAAAGCTCAGGCCCAGGCCCATGGCGTCGGGCACGGTGAGGATGTCGCTGAACAGGATGGCTGCATCCAGCGCATAGCGCTCCAGCGGTTGCAGCGTGACTTCGGTGGCGAAGTCCACATTGGTCGCCAAGCCCATGAAGCTGCCGGCTTTGGCCCGCGTAGCGCAGTACTCGGGCAGGTAGCGCCCGGCTTGGCGCATCAGCCAGACCGGCGTGTGATCCGTGGCCTGGCGCATGCAGGCTCGCAAAAAGCTGTCGTTACGGGTGGGAGCGAAGGAGCTGTTTGGCATGGCGCAATGCGAGTGGGTGGGCCTAGAAGGCGGGTTGGGGGTAATTCACGCTTGACAAGATGAAATTATTGTGTAAATTGACACCATGATATGTAAATTTCAATTGACACACTTGAAAGCGGGTCTGCCATGAGTCTACTAGAGCGCGCCGAGAAGTCCCTCGCTTACCACTTCGACGTCCTGGTCACGCCGCAGACGCCCCCGCGTTTGGTTGCCGCCATGCGGCATGCCGTGTTTTCCAGCGGCGCGCGGGTGCGGCCGCAGCTGTGTACCGCCGTCGCCCTGGCTTGTGGTGACGACGCGCCGGGCCTGAGCGACGCCATGGGCAGCGCCATCGAGTTGATGCATTGCGCCTCCCTGGTTCACGACGACATGCCGGCCTTTGACAACGCCGATACCCGCCGGGGCCAGCCCACCGTGCACAAAGCCTTTGGCGAGCCGCTGGCTTTGCTGACCGGCGATGCGCTGATCGTGCTGGCTTACCAGGTTTTGGCCCATGCCGGCGCGGAGCAGCCGCAGCGCCTGGGGGCTTTGATCCGCAACCTGAGCGCCGGGGTCGGTGTCCCGTCGGGCATCGTCGCCGGGCAGGCCTGGGAATGCGAAGTGCGCGCCGATTTGAGCGAATACCAGCGTGCCAAAACCGGGGCGCTGTTTGTCGCCGCCACCTGTGGCGGTGCCTTGGCCGCAGGTGCGGATCCCCAGCCCTGGACGCCCTTGGGCGCCTTTTTGGGTGAGGCCTACCAGGTGGCAGACGACATCCGTGACGTCATGGGCCATGCGCAGGCGCTGGGCAAGCCGGTCGGCCAGGACGCCTTGCATGGCCGCCCCAGCGTGGCCCAAAGCCTGGGTCTGGCGGGCGCGGTGGTCTATTTCCAAAACCTGATGGACCAGGCCGTGGGCTCGATTCCCGATTGCGGTGCCCGCGGGCTGCTGTCGCAGGTCGTGCGGCGTGAATCCGAGCGCCTGGTACCCACCAGCATCTGCGAGGCCGTGGGCCAGCCTTACCCGCACCTGCAGTCTGTGCCCGCCGCTGTAGCGGCGCCAGGAGCGGGCAATGCAGTCGCTTGACGTCGCGCCGGTTGGCGCGCACGGCCCGGCGCAAGCCAGCTGGTGGGAGGCAGGGCGCGAGGCAGTGCAACGCCGGCTGGACGCCTGGTTCAGTGACCCTGACCTCTACCGCTGGGCGATTGCCAACCCCTTAACCCGTTGGGTGACGCGCCGGCGCACCGAAAAACTGTTTGACCTGATGGCCGGCTTTGTGCACTCGCAGGTCTTGCTCAGCTGCGTGCGCATGGGGCTGTTCGTGCGCCTCAAGGACCAACCGCAGACCCTGGAGGCATTGGCCCAGCAGACACAGATTGAGCCGCCGGCCTTGCAGCGCCTGCTGCTCTCCGCAGTGGCGCTCGGGCTGCTGGAGCACCGCTCGAAGGGCCGTTTTGGCTTAGGGCCGCTGGGCGCGCCCTTGGCCCGGCAAGACGGCATCGCCGCCATGATCGAGCACAACAATTTGCTGTACCAGGACCTACTCCAGCCGGTGGAATTCCTGCGCGACGCCTGGGGCGGCAGCATGGCCGGGTATTGGCCCTATGCCCACGGCAAGATGCCCGCGCTAGGCGCTGCTGCGCCCGCTGGCGCGGCGCTGGAGCCCGTGGCCCGCTACTCCGAGCTGATGGCCTCGTCCCAGAACTTTGTGCTGCAGGAAATTCTCAGCAGCTACCCCCTCGCAGGCCACCGCCGCCTGATGGATGTGGGGGGTGGCAAGGGCCGCTTCATCAGCGCCGTGGCCCGCCAGTATCCGGACCTGGAGCTGGCGCTGTTTGATCTGCCGCCGGTGCTCGAAGTCGCCAGTAGCGCCCTGCAGGTGTCGGGGCTGCAAGCCCGTGTCAATCTGCACCCGGGCAGTTTCCTCACCGATACGCTGCCCTCTGGCGCGGACGTCATCACCCTGATCCGTGTGGCGCATGACCACTGTGACGCGTCTGTGCGGGACATCCTGCGCAATATTTTCCAGGCGCTGCCCTCTGGCGGCACCCTGGTGCTGGCCGAGCCCATGGCCCAGGCTGCCGGTGAGCGCCCGCAGCCCAGCGACGCCTATTTCCACTATTACTTGTTGGCCATGGGAGCGGGGCGCTTGCGCACCCACGAAGAGTTGGCAAACCTGATGCGCGACAGCGGTTTTGGCGCGATCACGCTGTTGGACAACCCCATGCCCATCCATGCCCGCATCTTGGTGGGCACAAAAGCCTAGGTATTTTCCCTAATAAATCAAAATAACTGTAAATATTTGTTGACATAAGTCAATGTAAACCAACACAATGAAATCGTTCCAAGTACCGTCTTTCCAATGGAGTGCCAACGCATGACTACCACCGCAGGTGACAACAGCCAGCCCATCAAATTCGTCGAGCTATTGCGCCGCGAAGCGGCCGAAGAGTCCGCACCGGTGCACACGGGCCCGGTGACCAAAGAGACGCAAATCATTGCCATCTACGGCAAGGGCGGTATTGGCAAGAGCTTCACGCTGGCCAACCTCAGCTACATGATGGCCCAGCAGGGTAAAAAAGTGCTGCTGATCGGTTGCGACCCTAAGAGCGACACCACCAGCCTCTTGTTCGGCGGCAAAGCCTGCCCGACCATCATCGAGACTTCGTCGCGTCTCAAGCTCGCCGGTCAAGCGGTCAGCATCGGCGACGTCTGCTTCAAGCGCGATGGCGTGTTTGCTATGGAGTTGGGCGGCCCGGAAGTGGGTCGCGGCTGCGGTGGGCGCGGCATCATTCACGGCTTTGAAACCCTGGAAAAACTCGGTTTCCACGACTGGGGTTTTGACTTCGTCTTGCTCGACTTTTTGGGCGATGTGGTCTGCGGTGGCTTTGGCCTGCCGATTGCGCGTGACATGTGCCAAAAGGTCATCGTCGTGGCCAGCAACGACTTGCAGTCCTTGTATGTGGCCAACAACGTCTGCTCGGCGGTGGAGTACTTCCGCAAGCTCGGCGGCAATGTGGGCGTGGCCGGCATGGTCATCAACAAAGACGACGGCACTGGCGAAGCCCAGGCCTTTGCAGACAACGCCGGTATTCCGGTTCTGGCGGCCATTCCCGCTGACGAAGACATCCGCCGCAAGAGCGCCAGCTACGAAATCATCGGCCGTCCCGGCGGCCAGTGGGCCCCCTTGTTTGAGGAACTCGCGCTCAACGTCGCAGAAGCACCGCCCGTACGGCCCAAACCGCAGACGCAGGACCAGTTGCTCGGCCTGTTCAGCGCCGACACCGTGGGCCGCAATGTGGTCCTGCAGCCCGCGACCACCTTCGACATGATGGGCCGCCACGATTTGGTCAAGCCCACTCTGGAAGTGGTCTACGACGAAGCCTGAGCCTGAAAAAGCCATGACCGATTCCAAGACCATTCCCATCCATGTCGCGCCAGCGCAAGGCGCGGTGACCACTGCGCTCGAGGGCGATGGCATGGGCTGCCACGGCGGGGGCGAAACCCTGCTGGCCGCAGCCAAGTCCGCAGGCAAATCCGAGGTGCTGCA
>CANIRI010000030.1 GCA_947469815.1 Comamonadaceae bacterium
ATAGGTGGCGCGCGCCCCCGTGCGCTCACGCACAAATCCCTGGTGCTGATACTCCACCGCCAGCGGGTCCAGCATGCGCATCAGCGCCTCGGTGGCAGAAAGATCGATCTCGCAGCCGCGTGGTGTGCCCGGCGCGCTGCGTGCGCGGCCGGCCAGCGCCGAGGTGATGGAGAACGCACCGAACAGGCCCGACACCACATCGCCCAGCGGGTAGTTCATGTGTTGCGGGGAGCGGCCGCTCTCACCAGTGAGGTGGGCGAAGCCGCTCATTGCCTCGAAGATGCGCGCAAAGCCGGGGCGGCGAGCATAGGGGCCGGTCTGGCCGAAGCCGGTCAGGCGAAGGACGATAAGGTCGGGGTTGTGGGCATGCAGCGTCGGCAAGTCAAGGCCCCAGCGGTCCAGCGTGCCGGTACGGAAGTTTTCCACCAGCACGTCATAGCGCGGTAGCATCTTAAGCAGCAACGCCCGGCCCTCGGGCTTGCGCACGTCCAGTGTGATACCGCGTTTGCCGCGGTTAGTGACCTTCCAGAACAGAGCGTGTTCGCCCATCACCGGCAGCATGTGGCGTAAGGTGTCGCTGCCGTCGGGTAGTTCGAGCTTGGTCACCTCGGCGCCTAGGTCGCCGCATAGAGTAGCGGCGAAAGGCGCGGCCAGCACCGTGGCCATGTCAAGTATGCGTATCCCCTGCAGTGGGCCGGTGGAGGGGGTGGATGTTGCAGCCATAGCTGGCCTCACTCGGCCTTGATGTTGTTGTCTTTAACGATCCTGGTCCACGTTGCGATCTGTTCGCGCAGGTAGATGCCGAACTGCTCGGGCGAATTGGCAATCACCTCATAGCCCATGTCGTCGAGTTGCTTGCGCGCAGCCGGGTTGGTGATGGCCTTCTTCATGGCCGCGTGGATCTTGGCAATGACTGCCGGCGGTGTCTTGGCCGGCAGCATCAGGCCGAAGGTGCCGCCCACGTCCATGGCGGGATAGCCGGCTTCGGCGATGGTGGGCACGTCGGGCAACAGGGGCGAACGTTGGTTGGCCAGGATGGCCAGCGCGCGCACCTTTCCCGCCTTGACCTGCACGCCGGACGGGATGATGGCGTCCACGGCCACGGGCAGCTGACCACCCATCAAGTCGGCCAGCGCGGGCGCGCTGCCCTTATAAGGAATGTGCAGCATGTCGATGCCGATGCGCGCCTTCAGCAGTTCGCCCGCCAGGTGCGCGATGCTGCCGGTGCCAGCACTGGCATAACTCAGGCCTCCCTTGGTCGACTTGCTCAGCGCCACGAGTTCCTTGACGTCCTTGGCTTTCACCGACGAGCCCACTAGCAACAGGCCGGGGTTGTTTACCAGCAGCGAGACGGGCGTGAGGTCCTTCAGCGGGTCGTAGGGTGTCTTGATGCCGAGCGCGGTGTTGAGATAGATCGGCGCACCGACGGCGAGCAGCTGGTAGCCGTCGGGCGCGGCGCGGACGACGGCGTCCGTGGCGTTGATGGTTCCGCCGCCGGGCTTGTTCTCGACCACGATGGGTTGCCCCAGCGCCTCGGCCATGCCGGGGGCGATGGCGCGCATGACCAGATCGGTGCCGCCGCCGGCGGCGTACGGCACGATGAGGTAAATCGGCTTGGTGGGAAAGCTGTCAGCCGCGCTCTGGGCGAAGGCGGAACCGGCTAAGCCGAGGGCCAGGGCGGCGAAGCATGCGAGCGGGCGAATACGCATGGATGTCATGGTGGGTGTCTCCTGAAGTGAAAGGATGAGGATCGGAAGAGGTATGCAGATGCGGGTGTCAGCGCCGCCCCACACTTGTCTGCAGCAGGCGCACCAGGTTGAGCAGGCGCGGCGCGATTTGTGTTTCGAGCGTGTCGGCCTGCAGATGGAACTGGGCCACCGCGCAGTTCATGATGAGCAGCTCGTCGTCGACCATGAAGCTCAAGGGCACCGCGATGGCGGCCATGCCGGCGCCCGGTGAAGGCACGATGCAGAAGCCCCTGGCCTGAAAACTCATGCGCGACGCCGCAAGCTGCCGGCGCAGCGCGGGCCAGCCCTGCGCGTCGCGCGCTTTCAGCAGGGCTTCGATCTCGGCGCGCTCTGCGTCGCTGGTTGCGCTGTAGTAGGTATGGCCGAGCGAGGTGTCGGCGAATTGCCGGGTCGCGCCCACGTCGGGGCGGCCTGAAGGCGCATTCTTGTCCACGCAGCTTTCGATCAGCACCAGCTCGTCACCGCCGCGCATGGCCAGCGAGACCGCGCCGCGCGCGAAATCAGCCAGCTCCTGCATGTGCGGCCGGGCGAGCTGGCGAACGCCCAGCTGGCACAGGAGCGGATAGCCGAAGGACAAAACCGGCGCCGCCAGGCGGTAGCGCGCGGTCGGCTCGTGGTACTTCAGGTAACCCAGCAGCGCCAGCGTGCGCGTCAGGCGCACCACCGTGGGCCGGCCGATGCCCGTGCGCTGGGCGATCTCTCGGTTGCCCAACGTCGGTGAGGCAACGTCGAAGGCGCGCAGCACCTCCAGACCCTTTGCCAGCGTGTAGGCGAACTGGGGGTCCTTCTCGGTCTCGGCCACGCGGGGCTCGTTGCTGGCGGCGGTGGCGGATGGGTGCGACATGGAGCAGGATTCTACAAAGCGTTTGACTAATAATCAATCCTAATTTACACTATTCATCTGTTTGACCGATAGTTTGTCAATTAATCATTCTCTTCCATCTCTGCACACGCTAGAGCCAACACCCATGCCTACCCAAGATCGCCTACAAAACCGCCTTAGCAAACGCCTTGGCATCGCTCAACCCATATTCGGCTTCACGCACGACCCGGCCGTGGTGGCGGCGATCTGCCACGCGGGCGGTTTCGGCGTGTTTGGCGCCACGCGCCACACGCCCGAGGAGATCGCGCACGAGCTCGCGTGGATACGCCAGCAGGTCGGCAACCGCCCGTTCGGTGTCAACCTGGTATTGCCCACCGGCATGCCTGAGACCAATGACCGCGCGGCCATCGAAGCCCAGTTGCCGGAGGCGCACAAGGCCTTCGTGCGCGACATTCAGAAAAAGTACGCCGTACCAGCCGCAACGCAGGCCGGCATGCGCTCGCGTTTCGTGCGGTCCGAGGAAGTCGCGCAGCGGCAGCTCGAAGCCATCATGCGTTCGGACGTGAACATGCTGGCCTGCGGCATCGGTTCGCCGATGGATGTGATTGAACGCGCCAAGGCGTCCGGCAAGCTCGTGCTGGCGTTGGTCGGCTCACCCAAGCATGCGCGCAATGCGCTCGCCAAACCCATCGATATTCTGGTGGCCCAGGGCTACGATGCCGGTGCGCACACTGGCGTCATTGGCACTTTTTCGCTGGTGCCGCAGATCGTGGACATGGCCGGGGACGTGCCGGTACTGGCGGCCGGCGGCGTGGCCACAGGGCGCCATGTGCTGGCGGCGCTGGCCATGGGCGCGCAGGGGGTGTGGATGGGCACGGCCTGGCTGACCACCTCCGAATACCGCATGCAGGATGCGTTGCGCCAGAAGCTGTTGGCCGCCGGCAGCGACGACACGGTGATCTCGCGCGCCGACAGCGGCAAGACGCTGCGCCAGATCCGCACCGCCTGGTCCGAGGAATGGGCAGCGCCCGGGGCGCCGGCGCCGCTGAAGATGCCGCTGCAGGACATCCTGGTGGGCGACCTGCTCGGCGCCATCGACGAACACGAAGTCAAGCCGCTGATGCACCACCCAGCCGGCCAGAGCATTGCGTATTTCAACGAAGTGCGCAGCGTCGCGGACGTGATGCGCGGCATCGTGGACGAGGCCTGCGACGGTCTGGACCGCCTCGGTGTCACGGGGGCCGACGTCACACTGCACCTTCCCCGGACAAATATCTAGGAAATGGCTGAAAGAATGGAATTCCAGAACAAGGTTGCGGTGGTTACCGGTGGTGCCACAGGAATAGGGCGGGCGACAACCCTTGCGCTGCTCCGAGGCGGCGCAACAGTGGTTGTGGCGGGGCATAGGCGTGAAGAACTTGATCAACTCTTGGCCACTACCGAAAGCTATCGCGACCGCCTCAGCACCTTCCTGGTGGATGTGGCCGATGACGATCAAGTTGCCGAGATGTACGCCAGCTTTTCTCAGCGATACGACCGGCTCGATATCCTCGTCAATTGCGCCGGAGTGTTCGCAGCCGGTTCAATTGAACAGATCAGCAGCGCGGAATGGCGGCGCTGTTTTGAAGTAAACGTCAATGGAATTTGGCGCTCGTCAAAGGCTGCGATACCGATCATGCGCAAAGGCGGGGGTGGTTCAATCGTCAATGTCGCATCGGTTGCGGCGCAATGTGCCCGCCGTGGCATGGCGGCCTACGCAGCCACAAAGGGGGCTATCACATCGTTGACTCACGCTATGGCCATTGATCATGCGGAGGAACGAATCCGCGTGAATGCTGTCAGCCCCGGAACAATTGATACCCCATTTCTGCGTGGCGCTTGGAGCCATCTGTCGCCAGTGGAAGCGGACGCACAGCTGCAGGCTATCGCCGCATCCCAGCCACTCGGGCGCCTGGGTACCGCGGAAGACATCGCCAATGTGATCGCATTTCTTTGCAGTGAACAGGCCGCGTTCGTTACTGGTGCCGACTGGGTGGTGGACGGTGGACTACTGGCTCGACTCGGTGTCCCTTTGCCACATGTTCGCCCATAGATGAATGCGCGGCACCACAAGCATGCCCACGCGAAATGCACCATGAACCAACATCCTCAGACCTTGGCGGACAGACCGCCATCACTTCTTACGAGTTCCCCAAATCCACTTCCGATTGGATGTGGCCAAACGTCAACCCAGAAAGGTGAAACCCATGAAACTTACTAGTTTTCTAAAATCCGTCGCAGTCTCGATTTCCGTTTTTTGCGCCTCTGTAGGCTGGACCCAGACGACATTGCCTATCAGAATTGGCGCCGCCACCTCTGCCGACCATGCGCCGGTATTCGCGGCGATGGAGAAAGGGTTTTTTGCGAAGCATGGCCTCGACGCGAAAGTCATCATGTACCAGTCAGGCGTTGACATGATCAATGGCATGCTGGGTGGCGCCCAGGAGGTAAGCGTCATGGGCAGCATACCGTTTATGGTCGGTGCTGGGAAGGGGCAGCCGCTGGTACTGATTGGAAGCAATCATGGCGATCCCGTTCGTCCATATTACGTTGCGGCCATGTCGGTTGTTGGCCGAGCAGGAGCAGGACTCAAGGAGGGTGACTTGAAATCTCTTGCGGGCAAGAAGATCGGCCTCGTCCGCGGCGCTGCAGGCGAAGGCTACATGCTTGGGCTTTTGGCGGGCGCTGGGCTAAAGGTCACTGATGTAACGTTGGTGAATCTTCCGCCGGCAAATCAGGTCACTGCGCTTCGACAAGGCGATATCGATGCGATGGCTGCTTGGGAACCCTGGGCCACCACAGCGGCGATGCGCGTCTCTGGTGCATTCCGTTTGATATCTGGCAAGGACCAGCCTGATGCCTGCAAGTCTTGCTTTGATCCAGGCATCTTGCTAAGTACCCGCGCCGACGTTGCAAACAAGGCTGAAGTGCTCAAGCGATTCATCGTGGCTTATGCGGACGCACAGCAATGGGTCCGGCAAAACTACGATGCAGCCGCGGAGATCAACATGCGCTGGATTCCTGGCGTCGAGCTCGATGTCATGAAGGTTGCCATCCGCCGCTCGGCATATGACATGCGATTGTCAAAGCTGACGGTGCAAGGATTCAACCAGAACACCATTCCATTGCTCGTCAATGACAAACGCCTCGAGAAGGCATATGACGCCGCAACAGTTGTTGACCCACAGTTCACCAAGCACGCGGAAAAGACGGCTCCCCAGTTCTTTTCGGACCTGCCCCAGATCCCGGCCAACGCCGCGTTCTGAGTAACTGCATGCCGAAGCGGACACCACTGAACACAAGTATATGAATGTTCCAAAAATTCAGCTTCGAGATCTCCAGCTCGAATACGTGAACGAGGAGCGTGGTGAGCGCCATCTTGCCGTTGACGGAATTGATCTGGACATCTATTCGAATGAGTTTCTCTGTCTTGTGGGTCCATCGGGATGCGGAAAGTCGACCATCCTTGCATCGATTGCTGGCTTCCTTCCCCCCACAGGTGGCGAGATCTTGATGAATGGAGGGAGGGTTACCAAGCCAGGTGCTGACCGTGGTGTTGTCTTTCAGGAATATGCACTTTTGCCTTGGCTCAGGGTCATTGACAACGTCGCCTTTGGTTTGAAGATGCGTGGCATGGGCAAAGCCGAGCGGCATGGAGTTGCACGTCAATTCCTGGCTATCGCGGGGCTGTCCAATGTCGCTGAGAAGTACCCCCACGAACTCTCCGGCGGCATGAAGCAGCGGGTAGCCGTCATCCGCACGCTGGCCAATAAGCCCGAGGTCATGCTGATGGACGAACCGTTTGCAGCCATTGATGCGCAGACGCGCATGGTTCTACAGGAGGAACTGGTTCGGATTTGGGCATCATCTCGCATCACTGTCCTTTTTGTCACACACAGTGTTGAGGAGGCGGTGTTCTTGGGTGATCGCGTAGCGGTCATGACTCCAGGTCCGGGGCGCGTGCGCGACATCGTCCCGGTCTCAATTCCTCGTGAGCGGCGCCAGTGGAATCTGCTGGGCACAGACCCTGAGTTCAACCGGTTGAAGGATCAGGTCCTGGGTTTGGTCCGCAATGCGGAAGTTGAAACCCCATGAGAGGACCCTTGCGATTGCCGTTGATCGCCACTGCGCTGATTGCCGTCGGTATGGTGGCATGGACGGCTTGGACATCCACTGAAGCCGGACGAAAGACGGAAAGCTTGATCGGCATGGCCAGCCCGCAAACAGGCCTTGATGTGATCGTGACGCTCGACTTCCCGCCGGAGGCCTTTCACTTGACACGTGCCCAACAACTGGGCCAACTGGTGAAGACCGACGGCAAACGGATGTATTTGCGGTCAGTTGATCGGTCCGCGCTCAAAGAGTTTTCAAAATTCTATTGGGTTGAACGCATCGATGCATGGAAGCCAGGCCAATGAAGTCCCACGGTATATCACCCGGTGCGGCAACACTGGACCGCCCTCGTGCTTCCTTTGTGACTGCGGCCCAAGCGCGAGCACTCAAGGGTGGGGCGGGGGTTCTTGCTGTGCTGCTGCTGTGGCTCGCGTCCATCCCGATCGTCGGACTCGAGTCGTATCTGTATCCCTCGCCCATTGACGTTTGGTACGCCTTTGTCGATTTGATGCGCAAAGGGATCTTGCCGGTCTATGTTTGGGACAGTTTGGGCCGTTACAGCGTCGGTGTGCTTATCGGCATAACGCTGGGTATAGGCGCCGGCCTGCTGATCGGGATGAACAGCTTTGCGTCCCGATTGATGGGACCTTCCATCAGCTTCCTGTTCGCAATCGTTGAAGCTGCGTGGATTCCGATATTTGTCATCTGGTGGGGGTACGGACTCAAGACGATTTTGATGGCCCTCGTGTACGTCAGCTTCTTTCCGGTCTTGTACAACACGATGGTTGGTGTGCGTACAGTGCCACTGGTCATGATCAATGCGGCGCGTTCGCTGGGTGCAACACGCTTGCAAATCATACGTGAGGTCATCTTGCCCTCAGCGCTCCCCAGCATGATTACCGGCGTGCGGGTTGGGGCAGGCTTTGCTTTCCGCGGGTTGATCTTTGCGGAGATGATCGCCGCCAAGAGCGGGGTTGGCTACCTGATTTTTGAAGGGGCAACCAACTTGCAGACTGCTCGAACGATAGTTGGCATGGTTGTGATCGGGTTGCTGTGGCTCTTCATCGAGAACGTTTACATAAAGCCCGTGGAGAAAGTAACCATCGAGCGCTGGCGCACAGTCACCACAGCCGAGGACCGAGAATGAAGCAGTCACGTATCCGCTTACCCATGGCTGGGCGTTGGATCGGCGTGTTGCCGTTCGTAGTGGTCGGCATCGTCTGGGCAGCGCTGCCGAGCTTGATCGAATATCCTTCTTACAAGTTGCCGGGCCCAGGACAAGTTGCGACGCGCTTGCAGTCCGTGTTGTCCGATGGCTCTCTCGCAAGCAACTTGCTCGCCAGCCTGCAGCGCCTGGGCGCTGGCTTTGTGATTGGTGCGGCTTTGGCTTTGGTTCTGGGCATCGCGATAGCCATGAACAGACATGTGGCTGAGACGCTCAAGCCCGTTCTCACTTTTCTGCAGTCGATAGCTGGCATTGCTTGGGTGCCATTGGCGATCATCTGGTTTGGCATCGGAGACGGCGCTGTCATTTTCATCATCGCCAACACCATTTTCTTCAGTCTTCTGCTCAATGCTGTGGTGGGGGTTCAGCAAATCCCCACAGTGCTGCATCGTGCCGTAAAAAGCCATGGCGCCCAAGGGGTTCAGGTGCTGCTGTCACTGATCCTGCCTGGGGCGCTCGTACAGATCACACTCGGGATGCGAACTGCACTGGCCTACGGATGGCGGGCCCTGGTTGCTGGAGAAATGATCAGCGGTACCAGTGGTTTGGGCTACATGACCATGGAAGGCGTGCAACTGTTTCAGACCGATACCGTCATTCTGGGAATGATCTTGATTGGTGTGATCTGGCTGCTGATGGACAGGTTTATTTTTCGCGTTCTTGAATTGAAGACGGTGGTGCGATGGGGAATGATCAAGCAATGATTGCCAGCGCCGTGAGTCCGAGATCTGAGTCCGCCAGGCGTGTCTCCGCGCTTCCCCAGCTTCGTATCAAATTGCCCATGCGATTGATCTCGGGGGACGGCAATTGAACTCCAAAGCAGATCATTTCGACTACATCGTCGTGGGCGCCGGCACCAGTGGATGTGTACTCGCCAATCGCCTTTCTGCCGATCCTAAAGCGCGAATCTTACTGCTGGAGGCGGGTGGCAGGGACCAAGGTATTTGGATGCGCCTCCCCGTTGGCTACTACAAGACGATTGCAAACAGCAGGTCAGTTAATCGCTTTGAGTGTGAGACAGGAATCGGGCCGGACAACCGGAAAATCGCTTGGCCAAGAGGACGCGTTCTAGGTGGGTCCAGTTCGATCAATGGGCTTGTGTTCATCAGAGGCCAGCATCAGGACTTCGACGATTGGGAAAGCCTCGGCGCAAGCGGGTGGAACTACCAGGCAGTATTGCCATATTTCAGAAAATTTGAAAGCTATCAGGATCGCCCAAGTCTGTACAGAGGCACGGATGGTGAACTTTCCATCAGTGACTTGCGCAACGACGATCCATGCTGCAAAGCTTGGTTGTTGGCTGCAAAATCCTTGGGCTTTCCGCCCAATCTGGATTTCAACGCCGAAACCACCATTGGTGTCGGGAAGTATCAGGTCACGGTCGGCCGTCGCTGGCGGGCAAGTTCGGCAACAGCCTTTCTGCACCCAATATCAGAACGTCCAAATCTGTCGGTTGTGACTTCCGCGCATGCTACGCGCGTTGTCATTGAGCATGGGCGCGCAATCGGAGTTGAGTGGCTGGGAGCAGATGGCTTGAAGATGGCGAAGGCGGATAGCGCTGTCGTTCTTTCCGCGGGGGCCATCCAAACCCCGCAGATTCTTCAACTATCCGGCGTTGGACCAGCCTCTCTTTTAGAGAAGCATGGGATCGCGGTTCTGGTCGATGCTCCAGAAGTTGGTGAAAATCTCCAAGACCACTATCAAGTGCGTATGGTGGTGCGCATGAAGGACAAGAAGTCTTTGAACAACTATGTCAGAAATCCAACTCACCTTGCTGCTATGGGGCTAGACTGGTTGCTGTTTGGGCGTGGTCCACTGACTGTCGGCGCTGGGCAGGTTGGAGGTGCATTCGTTTCGCAGTACTCGGACGATGGACGACCCGACATGCAACTTTACGCATTGCCATTGTCGGTGGACGGACCGGGACGACCGTTGCATACGTTCCCTGGTTTCACGTCAGTGGCTTGGCAGTGCCACCCAAAGTCGCGAGGGCGCATTCGAATCCGCTCGCCCCATCCACTGGATGCGCCGAGTATCACTGCCAATTATTTGAGCGAGGCGCCGGACGTTGAAGTGACAGTCGCAGCCTTGGAGATGATGAGGAGTATTGTGGGCGCCTCACCGTTCGTGGAGCAGGTGCATTCAGAGGTTGCACCGGGATCAGGTTTCCAAAGTACAACACGACTGGCGGAGTACGCCAAAGCGTCTGGCGGAACGGCATTCCATCCAGTCGGGACCTGCCGCATGGGTGCATACAGGCGTGCAGTGGTGAACCCAGATCTCAAAGTCCAAGGGATCGAGCGCCTTTACGTTGCGGACGCCTCTATCATGCCGAAGATTACCTCGGCAAATACCATGGCGGCATGCTACATGATTGGCGAAGTAGCGGCAGACCGCATTCTGAAGCGCCGTCCGGTTGGCGAGGGACCATGAGGACATTTGACTCGCATGTGCACTTTTGGCAAGTTGCCCGGGGCGACGATATTTTGATATTGCAGCACGAGTCACGACTCAGGCAAGACTATTTGCCGGCGTGTCTGTTGCAGGAAATGGTGAGCAGTGGTGTCGATGGCGTTGTCGTCATCCAGTCTGCCCCTACTTCGGTCGAAACCGACTTTTTGCTGACCTTGACTCGCGATATCCCATGGGTTCGGGCCGTAGTCGGGTGGGCAGACTTGTCTGATGCGCGCGGTGTTGAGAAATTCTGCGATCGAAAGTCCACGTATCCCAAACTCGTGGGAATGCGAGCAATGCTTCACAGACAAGAAGATCCCAACTGGATATCAAACGAGGCAGTGCGTGCGGGTGTAGACCGCCTGGTCAGTGCCGGACTGACATTGGACGTCACGGCGCATCCGAAACACTTGGCGGCGTGTGTGTCGGTCTTGCAGGCGGAACCGACGTTGCGTCTGATGATTGATCACCTAGGCTTTCCGGAAACTGCAACTGGTGGTTGGCAGCCGTGGGCTGATGGCATCAGGAAGATTGCATCGCACCAGGGAGCCGCATGCAAGTTTTCCGGTCTGCTCGAGGGCAGTCGAAGGAACGATAATGCAATTGCTCCCATTGATGCATACGTTCGGCACGCTATCGAGTGTTTTGGCCCAACGCGAGTTGCATTTGGCAGTAACTGGCCAGTCGTAGAGGTCGCTGGTGGATATGCCTTTTGGCACGACGCAGCAAAATTGATATTGACGGAGATGGGGCTGACACAGGCAGACTGTCAAGAGATTCTTTGCAAATCCGGGCCCAGGTTCTACAAGCTGTGACTCATGTATCGTGATCAAGTGGACGTAGTAGCTGAGACAGGCACCCGCCATTTTCGTCTCGCGGGAGGCGTCGTTGATGTGCTGAGGACTTGTTGGTGCCAATTGAAGGTTGAGTTCAAATATGCTTTTTAAGCCAGTGCATTCACAGCGGTTGTACCGCCAGATAGCCGATCAGATACTTGGCCTGTTTGATCAGGGGCACATCAAGGCCGGGGACAGGCTCCCGTCGGAGCGTGCTCTTGCAGAACAGCTGGGTGTAAGTCGTTCTTCAGTTCGGGAGGCGTTGATCGCGCTAGAAATGGAGGGTAGGGTTGAGGTTGGAGTTGGCGTTGGCATTTTCGTTCGGGCTTCTAGACCCACGAGTGCCACGGTCCTGGCGGGCTCGGGTGATCGCCCGGTTGCGGACCCGTTGGGACCGTTCGACATCCTACGTACACGTTGTCTGATCGAAGGTGAGGCCGCTGCGTTAGCGGCGCAAAACGCAAATGCTGCACAGATCGCAGTCATTGAGCTTGCGTATCAACGGCTTGCAGACGACTGGGCGCGCGGCCATTTCAACCACCAGAATGACCGAGACTTTCACTTGGCGATTACAGATGCGTCAGGCAACGGCGCCTTGACCTTTGTTGCAAAGGCACTTTGGGACCAGCAGATATTTCATCCGCTTTTTGACCGGTTTGAGCAGCTCTTCGTCGCACCGGGCCGCAGGCAAGAGAACCTTGCTGAGCATGAAGCTATTACTAAGGCAATTGCAGCGCGCGACCCAAAGCGTGCAAGAGCATCGTTGGTTCGTCACTTAACAAACGCTGAGAAGGTCCGGCTGCAGTTGTTGAAGCGTGATAAAGATCCAAGTCAATCCCAGTCGAAGTCGAAGCTATCGCCCGGCTCACAGGCTGGCCCGGCCACACATCTCTAACAGATCCCCATCTCCAATAGCAACAGATGACCCAATCCGCTGTTTCAAACAATTGCGTCGAACTAGAGTTGATTGGACTCCGCAATCAACTTGGCTCGGCCACCGTGTTGTTCGGCCGTGATGTGCCGGACCGCAATTGCGCAGAAAGCCAGGCTAGTAAAAAACTCTTATAAATCAATGACTTACGATGGAAAATATTAAACGTGTAATATTTCGTGTCAGTAGTGTCCGGTTAAAAAGTGAACAAATTCAACTGGTTACCGTCGAATGCACTTTCGATCGTGTCGCCATCGAGCTGCAAGGCGCTAGAAACCTGGGTTTTCTCGAATAACGAGACCGACAAAATCTGTAGCAAAGTGTAGAGCGAGGCGTTCAATTGAAGTTCCTTCTTAACAATGGCAATAAGTACGTAG
>CANIRI010000031.1 GCA_947469815.1 Comamonadaceae bacterium
ACCGTTGGGGATACCGATGTCGGCTGTACCGGCCATCGACAACCAGGCATCGGTGAAACGCCAGCCCAGCGATGGGTCTTTCTTGCCGTAGTCCATGTGGCCATAAATAGGCTTGCCGTCGATGTTTTTCACGTCTTCGGTGAAGAAAGCGGCGATGTCTTCGTAGGCGCTCCAGTTCAACGGCACGCCCAGGTCATAGCCGTATTTGGCTTTGAACTTGTCTTTCAGGTCTTGACGTGCGAACAGATCCGCACGGAACCAGTACAGGTTGGCGAACTGCTGCGTGGGCAACTGGTACAGCTTGCCATCGGGTGCGGTGGTGAAGCTGGTGCCGATAAAGTCTTTGATGTCCAGACCCGGGTTGGTGTATTCCTTGCCTGCGCCGGTCATGTAGTCGGTCAGGTTCAGAATTTTGCCGTAGCGGTAGTGGGTACCGATCAAGTCGGAGTCAGAAATCCAACCGTCATAAATCGACTTGCCGGACTGCATGGAAGTCTGCAGTTTCTCAACCACGTCACCCTCTTGAATCAGGTCATGCTTGACCTTGATGCCGGTGATTTCTTCAAATGCCTTGGCCAGAGTCTTGGACTCGTACTCGTGGGTGGTGATGGTCTCGGAGACCACAGAAATTTCTTTCACCCCTTTGGCTTGCAGTTTTTTGGCTGCGTCGATGAACCACTTCATCTCTTCCAGCTGTTTATCCTTGCTCAGGGTAGAGGGTTGGAATTCGCTGTCAATCCACTTCTTGGCCGCTGCTTCATCGGCCCATGCGCTGTGTCCCAGCGCGCAGGCGATAGCGACGGTAATCGCTGTGTACCTCAATTTCATGTCGTCTCTCCTCGATTGATGTGCCCCCTAACTCTGTGCTGTCACGACTCGAGGGGGCACCGAGCCGATCCAATGAAAGTAAAAACTAACCCTTTCGCATCACCACAGTCAAAACCACTGCCGCTATCAGCGTGGCAATCCAGATGGACGGCTCCGCTTCCAAAGACAGCCACTCGGTGATCCATCCGGCCAGGCCGACAAAGGCCAGGTGTACGTACGCTGCGCACAGCAAGCCGATAAACAAGCGGTCGCCGCGCGTGGTCTCCATGGGCAAAAAACCCTTGCGTGGCTCGGTGGGGGAGCGGATCTCCCACACCGTCATACCCACCAGCATCAGGCCGATGCTGCAAAAAAACACCGTCACCGGCAGCGTCCAGGCCATCCACTCAAACATGGCGACTCCTTGTCAAGGCAAAGACTGCGGTCATACGCGCCCCATGGCAAAGCCCTTGGCGATGTAGTTGCGCACAAACCAGATCACGATCGCACCCGGCACGATGGTCAACACCCCGGCCGCCGCGAGGGTGGCCCAGTCCATACCGGCGGCCGACACCGTGCGCGTCATGGTCGCCACAATGGGCTTGGCGTTGACGCTGGTCAGCGTGCGCGCCAGCAGCAGCTCGACCCAGCTGAACATGAAGCAAAAGAAGGCCGCCACGCCGATACCGGCCTTGATCAGCGGAATGAAAATACGGATGAAAAAGCGCGGAAAAGTGTAGCCGTCGATGTAGGCGGTCTCATCGATCTCACGCGGAATACCACTCATAAAGCCTTCCAGAATCCACACCGCCAGCGGCACGTTGAACAGCAGATGCGCCATCGCCACCGCAATGTGCGTGTCCATCAACCCCACCGTGGTGTAGAGCTGGAAGAAGGGCAAGAGAAACACCGCAGGCGGCGTCATGCGGTTGGTCAGCAGCCAGAAGAACACATGCTTGTCGCCCAAAAAGCGGTAACGCGCGAATGCGTAGGCGGCGGGCAGTGCCACCAGCACCGAGATCACGGTGTTGATGGCCACGTAAATCATGCTGTTGATGTAACCGGAATACCAGGACTCGTCGGTCAGGATGGTGTGGTAGTTCTCCCAGGTGAAATGCTGCGGGAACAGGCTGAAGCTGGCCACGATTTCGCCGTTGGTCTTGAAGGACATGTTCACCATCCAATACACCGGCAGCAGTGCAAAGATGATGTAGGCGATCAGGAAAATAGACCGCTTTTGGAAACGGGTTTCAGCCATTGCCACCCTCCTTGGACTGGGTGCCCACGCGCTGCATCCAGTTGAACAGCACAAAGCACAGCAGCAAAATAATCAGGAAGTAAATCAGCGAGAACGCCGCTGCCGGCCCCAGGTCAAATTGACCCACCGCTTTTTGCGTCAGAAACTGGGACAGGAAGGTGGTCGAATTACCTGGCCCGCCGCCCGTGAGCACAAAAGGCTCGGTGTAAATCATGAAGCTGTCCATGAAACGCAGCAGCACCGCAATCACCAACACGCCGCGCATCTTGGGCAACTGCACGTACCAGAACACCGCCCATTTGCTCGCCCCGTCAATCCGCGCTGCCTGGTAGTAAGCGTCGGGAATCGCACGCAAACCCGCATAACCCAGCAAAGCCACCAGCGGCGTCCAATGCCACACGTCCATCAGCAACACCGTCAACCAGGCGTGTGTGGCATTACCGGTGTAGCTGTAATCAATGCCCATACCTTGCAGCGCAGCACCCATGAGGCCGATGTCGGCGCGACCGAAAATCTGCCAGATGGTTCCCACCACATTCCAAGGGATCAGCAAGGACAGCGACACCAGCACCAGCGTGGCCGAGGACTTCCAGCCCGTGGCCGGCATGGACAGCGCCAGCAGGATGCCCAGCGGAATCTCGATCAGCAACACCGCCAGCGAAAACTGCATCTGCCGCCACAAAGCGCCGTGTAATTCTTCGTCGCGCATGATGGCCGAGAACCACTCGGTGCCCACAAAAATCCGCCGCTCGGGCGAGATGATGTCTTGCACCGAGTAATTCACCACCGTCATCAACGGCAGGATGGCCGAGAACGCCACACACAGCAGCACCGGCAGAATCAAAAACCAGGCTTTCTGGTTAACCGGTTTGGTGCTATCGCTCATGCCACGATCTCCTCATTGCGGTAGAGACAGGTTTTATCGTTCAGCACTTTGAACCACACCGTCTCACCCAAAGCCGTGCTGCCAGCGCCTGCGTCCAGACGGGCCTTAACCAAATTGCCGTCGATGGTGGCGCTCCAAATGAAATGGGTGCCCACGTCCTGCACCTGCTTGAGCACCATGGGCAAAGCGCCGGGGCTGTGCGGCGCCACGCGCTCGACAAACTCCGGGCGCACACCCAGCTTCAAATCGCCTGCGGGCAGACTCTGGCCTGCGCGCGGCTGGCCCAGCGGCACGCCGCAGCACTGCAAGCCGTTGCCGTCGGAGCGGACCGGTAAAAAGTTCATGCCTGGCGAGCCGATGAAGTAGCCCACAAAGCTGTGGCTGGGCCGCTCGAACAACTCGGCGGCCGGGCCCATCTGCACCGCCCGTCCGCGCGTCATCACCACCACCTGCTGGGCAAAGGTCAGCGCCTCGACCTGGTCGTGGGTCACATAAATCAGGGTCAGTTTGAGCTCGTTGTGGATTTGCTTGAGCTTGCGGCGCAGTTGCCATTTCAGGTGCGGGTCGATCACGGTCAGCGGCTCATCAAAAAGCACCGCCGATACATCCGAGCGCACCAGCCCGCGCCCCAGCGATATTTTTTGCTTGGCGTCAGCACTCAGGCCCGATGCGCGTTGGTTGAGCTGGCCGCTCATGTCCAGCATCTCGGCAATCTCGCCCACCCGTTTTTTGATCTGGTCGGCCGGCACGCGCCGGTTGCGCAGGGGGAAGCCCAGGTTTTCGGCCACGGTCATGGTGTCGTAAATCACCGGGAACTGGAACACCTGCGCGATATTGCGCGCCTGTGGCGTGGCGCGGGTGACATCCTGCCCGTCAAATCGCACCGTACCCTGCGAGGGCACGACCAGCCCCGACATGATGTTGAGCATGGTGGTTTTGCCGCAGCCCGAAGGCCCCAGCAAGGCATACGCGCCGCCGTCCTCAAAGGTCATCTTCAGCGGCAGCAAGGCGTAATCCTCGTCCTGCATGGGCTTGGCTTTGTAGGAATGGGCCAGATCCAATTCAATGCGCGCCATCTCAAGCCCCTCCCCGCGCCGCGCCGCGCTGCACATCCACCGGTGCGCGCAAGAGCGCGCCCTGGGCGTCAAACAGGTACACGTCCTGCGGACTGAAATGCATGGTCACCGCCGCGCCCAATTCAAAGTAATGCACGCCCACCAACTGCGCCACCACAGCGCCCAAAGGCGTACTCAAGTGGACAAAGGTGTCAGAGCCCGAAATCTCAGCCAACTCGGCCACCCCGGCCAGCGCCGCGTCGCCAGGGCGCGCCTGCAGGTGCAAGGCGCTGGCGCGCAAACCGGCGGTCAAGGCGCCCGCAGCCACGGGGCCTTCCCAGGGCAGGTTCAAGCTGCCACCCAATTGCAGTCCACCGCCCGCCGCATGGGCCGTCAGCAAATTCATAGGCGGGTCGCTGAAAGCGCGTGCCACGCGGATGGACTGCGGGCGCTGGAACACCTCGGCTGTCGGCCCGTATTGCAGCAATTCGCCAGCGTCCATCACCGCCGTATAGCCGCCCAGCAGCAGAGCTTCGCCCGGCTCGGTGGTGGCATAGACCACGGTGGAATTCGATGCGGCAAACAAAGCCGTGAGTTCGTCGCGCAGTTCTTCGCGCAGCTTGTAGTCCAGATTGACCAAGGGCTCGTCGAGCAGCAAGAGCGGCGCGTCCTTGGCCAAAGCGCGCGCCAGCGCCACCCGCTGCTGCTGGCCGCCGGAGAGCGCTGCCGGGTAGCGGTCCAAAAACATCTCGATATGCAGCTTCTGCGCCAAGGCCTGCACCCGCTGCGCCACATCGGTGTCGCCGCGCAACTTCAGGGGCGAGGCGATGTTGTCGAAAACCGTCATGGACGGGTAATTGATGAACTGCTGGTAGACCATGGACACATTGCGCTGGCGCACCGGCACGCCCACCACATCGACGCCGTCCACCCGCACGCTGCCGGTGGTCGGCGCGTCCAGCCCGGCCATGATGCGCATCAGGCTGGTTTTGCCGGCACGGGTGGCGCCCAGCAAAATCGTGACCGCGCCGGGGCGCAGGGCCAAATCCAGCCCGTACAACCAGGTTTGCGCCCCCACTTTCTTGCTGATACCCCGAAGATCCAACTCCATCACAAATCCCTGCGTGTGTGTCTGCCTTGCTGCACTTTGGTGCAATAACAGCGGAATTATTGTTCGTATTTGTTCTTTTCTATTCGGTGTTTACCCTAGGTTTTTTCTTTTCTGTTCGATTTAAAGTCGTCGCATGAACCCCAACCCCCGCCAACTCACCCTGATGGACGTGGTGACAACCCAGGGCTCGGCCACGGTCGAGCACCTGGCGGAGACGCTGGGCGTGACCTTGCAAACCGTGCGCCGCGACGTGCAGCGCCTGGCCGACGAGGGCTTGCTCGCGCGTTTCCATGGCGGCGTGCGGGTGCCGAGTTCGACGGTGGAGAACATCGCCTACCGCCAGCGCGAGGTGCTCAACGCCCATGGCAAAGCCAGCATTGCCCGCGCCGTGGCCGCCGCAGTGCCCAACGGGTGCTCGCTGATACTGAATATAGGAACCACCGTGGAAGCCATTGCCCGCGAGCTGGTGAACCACAGCGGGCTGACGGTGATCACCAACAACCTGAATGTGGCCGGCATCCTGAGCGCCAACCCCAACTGCGAAGTCATCGTGGTCGGCGGCGTGGTGCGCGCGCGCGACCGGGGCATCGTGGGCGAGGCGGCGATGGACTTCATCCGCCAGTTCAAGGTCGACATCGCCCTGATCGGCATCTCGGCCATCGAGCCCGACGGCTCGCTGCGCGACTTTGACTTCCGCGAGGTCAAGGTCTCGCAAAGCATCATCGCCCACGCCCGCGAAGTCTGGCTGGCGGTCGACAGCAGCAAGTTCACGCGCTCGGCCATGGTCGAAGTGGCACCGCTCTCCGCCATCGACCGCCTGTTCAGCGACGCCACCCCGCCCGACCCCTTCCCCCAACTGCTGGCCGATGCGCAGGTACGCTTCGAGCTGGCATCCTCATGAACAAGCCGCTATGACCTACATCCTCGCTCTGGACCAAGGCACCACCAGTTCGCGCAGCATCGTGTTCGACGCGCGCGGCAACATCGTCGCCATCGCGCAGCAGGAAATCCAGCAGATCTATCCGCAGCCGGGCTGGGTCGAGCACAAGCCGCTGGAAATCTGGTCCAGCCAGCTCGCCACCGCGCGGCAGGTGTTGGCCAAAGCCGGGATCACGGCAGCGCAGGTGCGAGCCGTCGGCATTACCAACCAGCGCGAAACCACGGTGGTCTGGAACCGGCACACCGGCCAGCCGATTTACAACGCCATCGTCTGGCAAGACCGCCGGGCCGAGCCCGCCTGCGCGGCACTGCGCGCCCAAGGCATGGCCCCCGTCATTCAACAAAAGACCGGGCTGCTGGTGGACGCCTATTTTTCCGGCACCAAACTGCAATGGATATTGGACAACGTGGACGGCGCGCGCGCCCAGGCGGCGGCCGGTGACTTGCTGTTCGGCACCGTCGACTGCTGGCTGTTGTGGCAGCTCACCGGCGGCGCGGTCCACGCCACCGACGTCAGCAACGCCGCGCGCACCATGCTCTTCAATGTGCACCACAACACCTGGGACACCGAGCTGCTGGACGCGCTGCGGATTCCGGCGGCGCTGATGCCGCAGGTCCAGGCCAGCGCCAGCCTGTTCGGTGAAGTGCAGGCCACGCACCTGGGCCACGCCCTCCCCGTGGGCGGCATGGCCGGTGACCAGCAAAGCGCGCTGTTCGGCCAGGCCTGCTTCAGCGCGGGCATGGCCAAAAACACCTACGGCACCGGCTGCTTCATGCTGATGCACACCGGCGCGCAGTTCCAGACCTCGGCCAACGGCCTGATCACCACCAGCGCAGCGCAGCCCAGCGCGGTGCCCGAATTTGCACTCGAAGGCAGTGTCTTCGTGGGCGGGGCGGTGGTGCAGTGGCTGCGCGACGGCCTGGGTGCGATCCAAAGCAGCGCCGAGGTGCAGGCGCTGGCCGAGTCGGTGCCTGATAACGGCGGCGTGATGGTGGTCCCGGCTTTTACCGGCCTGGGCGCGCCGTACTGGAACCCCGAGGCGCGCGGCACGATCACCGGGCTGACACGCGGCAGCACCCGCGCCCACATCGCGCGTGCGGCTCTGGAGAGCATCGCCTTCCAAAGCGCCGCGCTGCTGCTGGCCATGGCGCGCGACGCGCAGGCCGCCGGGGCCGCGCCATTGCGCGAGCTGCGGGTGGACGGCGGGGCCTGCGTCAACAATTTGCTGATGCAGTTTCAGGCCGATTTGCTCGGCATTCCGGTGCTGCGTCCACAAGTCACTGAGACCACGGCGCTGGGCGCGGCGTATCTCGCGGGTCTGAGCACCGGGGTCTACCGGGGTACTGAGGACATCTCTGCGCTGTGGCAAATCGAGCGCCGCTTCGAGCCATCGATCAGCCCCGCTGCTGCTGCCGCATTGATGCAACGCTGGGAACACGCGGTGCGCCAGGCGACTGCTGCCTGAAGTTACGCCACACCCGGGGCGGGCCGCCGCCATCGTGGGCCAAGGCTTGTTCTCAACGTGCACAATAGAACTCGCTTGTCTACCACTACACGAGGAGTCGCGATGAATCTGCTTTCCCACACGCATTCGGTCTTGCGCAGCGCGCTGTTGGCGCTGGGCTTTGCCTGCAGTCTGGCCACGCCGCTGGCGGCGCTGGCGGATAGCTACCCCGAACGTCCCATCAAATTTGTGGTGCCTTACCCACCCGGTGGCGGCACCGACGTGGTCGCGCGCATCGTGCAGCCCCGGCTGCAGGCGGTGCTGGGCCAGTCCATCGTGATCGAGAACAAGGGTGGCGCGGGTGGTTCGCTGGGCACGGACATCGTCTCCAAAGCCGCGCCGGACGGCTACACCGTGCTGTTCACACTCAGCTCCCACACGATCAACCCGGCCATATTTCCCAAGCTGCCCTACGACACGCTCAAAGATTTTGAGCCCGTGGGTACGGTCGCTTCGCTGCCCCAATTGCTGGCCGCCAACCCCGGCGTGCCTGTGCGCACCGTGGCCGATGTGGTGGCGCAGGCCAAGGCCGCACCCGACAAGTTTTCCTTCGCCTCCGTGGGCAACGGTTCGCCCGGGCACCTGGCGGGAGAGCTGATGGTGATCCGCACCGGCGCGCAGATGGTGCACATTCCCTACCGTGGCGGCGGCCCGGCTGTGACCGACGTCATCGGCGGGCAGGTGCCGCTCTTGTGGGTGTCAATTCCAGCCGCTGCGCAGCAGGTCAAGGCCGGCAAGTTGCGCGCACTGGCGGTCTCCACGCTCAAACGCAGCCCGGCTTTCCCGGACGTGCCGACCATGCAGGAAGCCGGCGTCGCCGACTTTGAAGTCGACTCCTGGTACGCCATGCTGGTGCCGGCCAAAACACCGCGCGCCATCATCGACAAGCTGAACAAAGCCCTCAACACTGTGCTGGCTGAGCCGGCCATCCGCACCCAGTTGCTCGAGCAAGGTGCCGACGCCGTAGGTGGCACGCCCGAGGCGCTGGGCAAGGTGATTGCCGCTGAGCTGCCCAAGTGGGCCAAGCTGGCCAAAGACGCCAACATCAAAGCCGACTGAATGCCGCACGCCCAGCACCCTGCGGCCGCACCGGCAAACCCGGAGGTCGCCGCACTGGTGGCGCGTGCGCGCGCAGCCCAAGCGGTCGCCAACGGATATGACCAAGTGCGCGTGGACGAGCTGGTCTCTGCCGCAGGCTGGGCCATCATCGAACCGGTGCGCAACCGCGCGCTGGCCGAACTGGCCGTGGCTGACACCGGCATCGGCAACGTGGAAGACAAGGTCCGCAAAAACCACCGCAAAACCCTGGGCCTGCTGCGCGATCTGCACGGGGCCAAATCGGTCGGTGTGATCATGGAGGACGCCGCCAACGGCATCACCGAAATCGCCAGACCGGTGGGCGTGGTCTGCGCCGTCACACCGTCGACCAACCCGGCGGCCACACCGGCCAACAAAATCATCAATGCGCTCAAAGGGCGCAATGCGGTCATCATCGCGCCCTCGCCCAAAGGCTGGGCGACCTGCGCCAAGCTGCTGGAATACATCCACGCTGCCTTTGACCGCATCGGCGCGCCGCGCGATCTGGTGCAGGTCCTGCCGCAGCCGATTGGCAAAGCCGCCACGCTGGCCTTGATGGCGGCCTGCGATCTGGTGGTGGCCACCGGCTCGCAAGCCAATGTGCGCGCCGCGTACGCCAGCGGCACACCGGCATTTGGTGTGGGCGCGGGCAATGTGGCAGGCATCGTGGATGAGACCGCCGACCTGCCACTGGCTGCGGCGCGCATCCTGCGCTCTAAAACTTTTGACAATGCGACCAGTTGCTCGTCGGAGAACAGCCTGGTCGTGCTGGATGCAGTGCGTGCGCCGCTGATGGCGGCGCTGCATGCGGGCGGTGCGGTGCTGCTGAACGCAAGTCAAAAAGCCCAGTTGCAGGCGCTGATGTGGCCGCAGGGCAAGCTATCGAGCGCGGTCATCGGGCAAAGCGCCACGGTGATTGCGCAGCGCGCCGGCTTGGCCGAGGTTGCCGCGCTGCAACCCCGCGTGCTGCTGGTCGAAGAAGACAGCGTCGGCGAGGAGCACCCCTTCTCGGGCGAGAAGCTCAGCCCGGTGCTCAGTGTTTATGCGGCTGCCAACTTTGAGCAGGCCATGCAGCGGGTCGAGCAGATTTACGCCTTCCAGGGCGCAGGGCATTCGGTCGGCTTGCACAGCGCGCTGCACCAACGCGCGCTGGATCTGGGCCAGCGCCTGCCGGTGTCTCGCGTGATCGTGGACCAGGCGCATTGCATCGCCACCGGTGGCAGTTTTGACAACGGTTTGCCGTTTTCGCTCAGCATGGGTTGCGGCACCTGGGGCAAAAACAATTTCTCCGACAACATGAACTACCGGCACTACCTCAACATCACCCGCGTGGCCCGCCCGATACCCGAGCGCATGCCATCCGAGGATGATGTGCTGGGCAGCTACTTCGCTCAACACGGACGCGCATGAGCCAGGCCGCCACCGTGCGTGCGCTGATCGCGCAGCAGGCCCGCACGCAGCCACAGGCGCTGTACGCCGTGGCCACGGAGGCCGCCGACCGGATCGATTACGCCGGTTTACAGCAGCAATGCCAGCGCGTGGCCACGCTGCTTCTCGCGCAGGGCACGCAACCGGGCGACACGGTGTCGCTGGTCATGCCCAACGGCTTGAACACCTTGCGCCTGCTGCTGGGTGCGCTGCACGGCGGCTGGTGCGTGAATCCGGTGAACCTGCTGTCCAGCGCCGAGCAGATGCGCTATGTGCTGGACCACAGCGACTGCAAATTGGTGATTGCCAGCCCGGAATGGGCGGACACCGTGCGCGCGGTGATTGCCACGCTGGCGAGGCCGGTGGCGCTGCTGGTGTGCAGCGCCGACTTCAACGCGGCGCACGACCCGCTGCCGGAAAACGCCACGGCAACGCCTGACCCCGCCGCCGATGCCATGGCCCTGCTGATGTATACCTCGGGCACCACCGGTGTGCCCAAAGGCGTGGTACTCACGCAAGCCAATCTGGCGGCCAACGCGCACAACATCAGCCGCGAACACGGGCTGGCTCCGCACGACAGTGTGCTGGCTGTGCTGCCGCTGTACCACATCAACGCCTTTGCCGTGACCATGCTGGCCCCGCTGGCCCATGGCGGCAGCCTGGCCATGCCGCCCCGGTTCTCGGCGGGCAGCTTCTGGCAGCAAGCCACCGGTAGCGCCTGCACCTGGATCAACGTGGTGCCCACCATGATCTCCTACCTGCTGGAAGGCGCGACGCCGCCGCTGGAATCGCTGCGTGGCATCCGCTTTTGCCGCAGCGCATCCGCCGCTTTGCCACCGGCGCATTTGCAGGCTTTTGAAGCCCGCTTTGGCATTGGCGTGATTGAGACCATGGGCCTGACCGAGACGGTCGCACCCGCGTTCTCCAACCCGCTGGAACCTGCGCTGCGCAAGCTCGGCTCGGTGGGGCGCGCATCCGGTTGCGAAGCCTGCGTGATCGACGCGGCCTTGCAGCCGGTGCCCGACGGCAGCACCGGTGAGATCGCCATCCGGGGCCCGCAGGTGATGCGTGGCTATTACAAAAACGCGGCCGCCACGCAAGCCAGCTTCACGCCCGACGGCTGGCTGCGTACCGGCGACCTGGGGCACCGCGACGAGGATGGTTTTTTCTTTGTGACCGGGCGCATCAAAGAGCTGATCATCAAAGGCGGCGAGAACATCGCGCCGCGTGAGATTGACGAAGTGCTGCTGCGCCACCCGTCTGTGCTGGACGCCGCAGCCACCGGTATTCTCGATCCCCATTACGGGCAGGAGATCATGGTGTGCATTGTTCTGCGCGAAGGGCAGGCGGCTGACGAGGCCGCGCTGCGCGACTTTTGCGCCACGCATCTGGGGCGCTTTAAGACACCCAAGGTGTTTCACTTTGTGCGCGATTTGCCGCGCGGGCCCTCGGGCAAAGTGCAGCGGCTCAAGCTGCTGGATTGGGTGGCGCGTAGCGAGTAAGGCGTAGGGCCTCAGCCGATTTCAGAGGAAGGCCTTGCTCAACTGGTACAGGCCGAACACCAGCAAAGCCAGCGCTGAGACGCCCAGCATGCTGCGCTTGATGCCCGCGCCAAAGCGCGCCGCCAGACCGAACACCAGCACGATGGCCGCCAGCCCGCCGACGATGGTCGCGTAGAACCCGCCCAGAAAAGCCAGCCCATGCGCGGGCGACTCGCGCCAACCAGCTACCAACACGGGGCCGGTCACCAAGGTCCAAAAAATATACGGACCGGGGCTGAGCATATTCATCACCACGGCCTTGCCGATATGCCGCGTGGGCATCGCGACCGGCTCCTCGTCGGCGTGCGGATCCATAGCCCGCCAGGCGCGGAAAGAGCCGAAGGCCAAATACACAATGAACACACCGCTGATGCCGTACAAGACCTGCTCCATCCACGGCGGCACCTGGCTCAGCACCAGCAAACACAGCGCGATGATGGGCCCGTCGCTGATGAGCGGCGCCAGCGCCGACGGCAGCGTGCGCCGCCAGCCGTGGCTGATGGATTGCGAGATCAAATAGGTTTGAAACGGCCCGGGCTGAGAGGCGGCGGCGAAGCCGAAAGCTACGCCTTGGAGGAGGTAAAGCCACATGCGTGAATTCTAGGCGGGGGGCCTGCGCCCGCCGCTGCAGTCAGCAAACCAAGGGGCTTAAACGGCGACGGTCAACGCACCGTCAATGACCAGATTGGTCCCGGAAATACGGCTGGCAACCGGGCTGGAAATGAACACCACGCCGTTAGCCACTTCTTGCGGCGTGCCGAACTTGCCGGTGGGATTGACCTTGAGCGTGGAGCTGTAGAGGTCGGGCATGTTGGTCTCGATGGTCTGCCAAATGCCGCCATCAAAATAGGTGTTGCCCGGCGA
>CANIRI010000032.1 GCA_947469815.1 Comamonadaceae bacterium
ATCGAAGAGCAGGCCAAAGGCATGCTGGTACCAGCCACGCTGTTTGAGAAATTCGGCTTCAACTACATCGGCCCGATCGACGGGCACGACCTCGATTCGCTGATCCCCACGCTGGAGAACATCAAGCACCTCAGCGGCCCGCAGTTTCTGCATGTGGTCACTAAAAAGGGCAAGGGTTACGAACGCGCTGAAGACGATCCGGTGGCCTACCACGGCCCCGGCAAGTTTGACCCAGCGGTGGGTTTGCAAAAACCGGCGGCTGCGCCCAAGACCACGTTCACGCAGGTCTTCGGTAACTGGCTGTGCGACATGGCTGCCAAGGATGCGCGCTTGGTGGGCATCACCCCGGCCATGCGCGAAGGCTCTGGCATGGTCGAGTTCGAGCGGCGCTTTCCGCAACGCTACTTTGACGTGGGTATTGCGGAGCAGCACGCCGTGACCTTCGCTGCGGGCCTTGCGTGTGAAGGTCTTAAGCCCGTGGTGGCGATTTATTCCACCTTTTTGCAGCGTGCCTACGACCAGATGATCCACGACGTGGCGATCCAGAACCTGCCCGTGGTGTTTGCGTTGGATCGCGCCGGTCTGGTCGGTGCCGACGGCGCCACCCATGCCGGTGCCTATGACATTCCGTTCATCCGCTGCGTCCCCAACATGAGTTTGGCCTGCCCGGCCGATGAGAACGAGTGCCGCCAATTGCTGAGCACCGCGTTTGCGCAAGACCACCCGGTGGCCGTGCGTTACCCGCGTGGCGCAGGCGCCGGGGTGGCCGTCACCGAGAGCCTGGAAGGCTTACCCTTCGGGAAAGGTGAAATCCGGCTGCAGGGGCAGCGCATGGCCATTCTGGCCTTCGGCACTTTGTTGCAAGCGGCCCTCGCCGTGGGGCAAGAACTGGGTGCGACGGTGGTGAATATGCGCTGGGTCAAGCCTTTGGACACCGAACTGCTGTTGCAGATAGCCCGCAGCCACCAAGCCCTGGTGACGCTGGAGGAGGGTTCTATCATGGGCGGGGCGGGCAGCGCGGTCATGGAGGCGCTGCAAGCGGCAGGTCTGAATTTGCCGGTTTTGCAGCTCGGTTTGCCCGATGTCTTCATCGACCACGGTGACCCGGCCAAGCTACTGGCCTTGCAGGGGCTGGATGCGGCGGGCATTCTGCAATCGATAAAAACCCGCTTTCCAGCACCGGTTTAGCCCCGATTTCGGGGGAAAACCCGCGCCAACCGGCGCAAATCCCTCCCTACAATGTCTAGGCCGTGGACATTCGCCCCTTTTGGGTGTGGGCGTTGCACGCGCGGTTTTCAACACATGAGGAGCAATGTATGGATCGTCGTTCGGTTATCAGAAACGCTGGCCTGGCCGGTGTGCTCGCGGCGGGCGTTGCCCCCGCTGTTCATGCGCAGGCCACCTTGCGCTGGCGCTGTGCCTCCAGTTTCCCCAAGGCACTGGACACCTTGTTTGGCGTGTGCGACGTGTTCGCCAAAAAAGTGGGTGAACTCTCAGGCGGTAAATTCACCATCAGCACCCATGCGGCGGGCGAGTTGATGCCGGCTTTTGGCGTGCTCGACGGCGTGTCCAACGGCACCATCGAAATGGCCAATACGGCTTCTTACTACTTCTTCGGCAAAGACCCCACCTACGCGCTCGATTGCGCCATTCCTTTCGGCCTGAACAGCCGCCAGATGTCGGCCTGGGTGTACGAGGGCAATGGTCTGAAGCTCTTGCGCGAGCACTTCGGCAAAGTCGGCATCGTCAACTTCCCCATGGGTAACACCGGCGTGCAAATGGGTGGCTGGTACCGTAAAGAGGTCACCTCGGTTGCCGACCTCAAGGGTCTGAAGTTCCGTTGCGGTGGATTCGCCGGTCGTGTGCTCGAACGTTTGGGTGTGATCCCCCAGAACATCCCGGGCGGCGAGATTTACCAGGCTCTGGAAAAAGGCACGATTGACGCGGCCGAGTGGGTCGGCCCCTATGACGACCTGAAACTGGGCTTTCACAAGGTCGCGCCGCACTATTACTACCCCGGTTGGTGGGAAGTGGGCCCGCAGCTTTCGCTGTATGTGAACCAAAAGGCCTTTGAAGGACTTTCCTCGGAGTACAAAGCCATCGTCGAGTGCGCCTCAACCTATGCCCATATCGACATGCAGGCCAAGTACGATGCGCGCAATATGCCGGCACTCAAAACGCTGCTGGGCCAGGGTGCCAAACTGCACGCATTCCCCAAGGATGTACTCAACGCTGCCTTCAAGGCCGCGATGGAGGTGTACACCGAACTCAACGATACCAATCCAGCTTGGAAAAAGATTTACTCTGACTACGCCGCTTTCCGTAAAGAAAGCAATCTGTGGTTCAGCTTTGCCGAAGCCAGCATGGATGATTTCATGCAGCAACAAAAGCTCTGATAGGCGGTAGACACAAGGGGATGCGCGCAACAGCCGTGGCCTGCATCCCCTGCCACGGCCAGTCGCTCTCCCTATCCTTGGCCTGCGCTTTTGGATGTGAACCAAAGATTCATGAATTTTTTTATTCGGATAGCCGAGGGTATTGACGCGCTGAACAACCGCTTTGGCGTGATGGCCATGTGGGCGATTCTGGCGTCTTGCGTGATCAGTTGCGGCAACGCATTTATCCGTTTTATTTTCAGCAACAGTTCCAACGGTTGGCTCGAGATCCAGTGGTACCTGTTTGCCTTGGCGGTCATGCTGGGTGCATCCAATGTGCTGCGTCTGAATGAGCACGTGCGGGTTGATTTGATTTACGGCCAGATCAGCGCGCGGCGCAAGGTGATGGTCGATTTGTTCGGTTTGGTTTTCTTTTTGCTGCCGGTCATGGGCCTGATGGTGTACCTCTCGTGGCCCCTGTTCTATGACAAATTGCTCACGGGCGAAATGTCCAGTAACGCCAGCGGTTTGATTCGCTGGCCGGTTTGGTTGATGCTGCCCCTGGGATTTTTCATGGTCTTGCTGCAGGGCATTTCAGAAATTATCAAACGCGTAGGTTGGTTGCGCAATGCCTACGAAATGGCCATCGTGTACGAGAGGCCACTGCAATGACCGTTGAGCAATTCGCCCCGCTGATGTTTGCGGGCCTGATCATCGTGATGTTGATCGGGTTTCCGGTGGCATTTTCACTCTCCGGACTGGGGCTGTTTTGCGGACTCTATGCCGTTCACATGGGTTGGTTCCCGTCGAACTTTCTGGGCAATTTACCGGCCAATGTGTTCGGTATTTTGTCTAACGATTTATTGCTGGCCATTCCCTTCTTCACGCTGATGGGCACTTTGCTCGAGAAATGCGGTCTGGCGGAGGACATGCTGGACTCGATGGGCCAGTTGTTTGGCCCGATGCGCGGTGGTTTGGGCTACTCGGTCATCATTGTGGGCTTCATTCTCGGCGCCATAACGGGAACGGTCGCGGGCCAGGTGATCGCGATGGCGGTGATCTCCCTGCCGGTGATGATTCGCTATGGCTATGACATGCGCTATACCACGGGCGTGCTCGCAGCTTCGGGAACCATCACGCAATTGGTGCCTCCGTCATTGGTTCTGGTGGTGCTGGCGGACCAGTTGGGCCAGTCGGTGGGTGACATGTACAAAGGCGCTTGGGGTCCATCCATGCTCCAGGTTTTGTTTTTTGCGATTTACACTTTTTTGCTGGGTCGTTTTTATCCGCACCATGTGCCCGGCGTTCCGAAGGAGGCGCGCACGCTCCACGGTTGGCAACTCTGGGGCAAATGCCTGCGCGGCATCATTCCCTCGGCGGTACTGATATTCGCAGTGCTGGGCAGCATGGGCGGTTTGCCGGGTATCAATACCGCCATCGCCACCCCGACGGAAGCCGGTGCCATGGGTGCTATGGGTGCTTTTGTGCTGGCGGTATTGCATGGGCGTTTGAGTTTCCCTATCGTCAAGGACGCGATTGCCGGCACCATGCGCATCACCGCCATGGTGGTATTTATTCTGATTGGTTCGCGGGTTTTCTCGCTGGTCTTTCAGGGGGTGGACGGCGGTAAGTGGATTGAACACATGCTCACCGGTTTGCCCGGAGGCCAGGTCGGCTTTTTGATTGCCGTGAATATCTTCATATTTTTCCTGGCGTTTTTCCTGGACTTTTTTGAAATCGCTTTCATCATTCTTCCCATGTTGGGCCCGGTTGCCGTCAAGCTGGGGATTGACCAGATCTGGTTCGGCGTCTTGATTTGCGTGAATATGCAAACCAGTTTCATGCACCCGCCTTTTGGCTTCGCGCTTTTTTACCTGCGGGGTATTGCCGACACGCTCTACAAAAACGGGGCCATCAAAGAAAAAGTGTTGTCCCGCGACATTTACTTGGGCGCCATACCCTGGGTGATATTGCAGTTGATTCTGGTGGGTGTGGTGATTTTCTTCCCCCAAACCGTGACGACTTTTTTGGATAAACCGGTGGTAGTGGATTTGGACAGCATCCAGATTGAGTCACCCAAAGGCAGTGCGGATCCGGCTGGCGATGAGTTAGAAAAAATCCGCCGCCTCAATGAATCGATTCTGTCCGACCAAAAGCAGTGACATGGTCCGGGGCAGCGCTTTCTCTCGCTTCCATAAGGCACTGGCTCTGTGCATGAGCGCAGCGCTGGTCTACTGGGTTCCGCAAACCATCGCGCTGGGCGATCTGTCCGATTGGACTGAAATCACCCTGTTTGCTTTTTTGTTTGTGTCGCTGTTTTTAGGGCTGGTGTACATCCTCATCTGCGAGACCAGTATCGATGAAGAGCACATCGGTGAGGCTTGGTTGTTCAGCAAGCGCATCAAATTCACTGACGTCAGCAAGTGCAAATTGATTTGTGTGCCGGGCTTGACCTGGTTGATTGCGCCGCGTCTGGTGCTGCAGTGCGGCGCATTCAATACGCATATTTTCCGGGCTTCAGATCCGCTCGTGTTGGCGCAGATTAAAACTATTTTTCACGTGCGTTGATCGGGGGGTGATCGCCCGCCCGATCCACGCTTGCCCCATGCCTAGGACTTCACCAGTCGCAATTGGGTTGCCCACCACGGCGTGATGGCCGGTAGCAGCGTCAGCGTCCAGATGACGACCCATGCGGTGAGTGGCATGAGGAGTTGAAGTTCTGGAAACTGGGCGACCGTAATGACCGCCAGCACGACCGGTATGACCCCGGTTTCACGTACGCTGCACAAGAACAGTTTTTCGCGCACGGTCACGCCTGTGGGGAGCAGTGAAACAAAGACTGCCAGCGGGCGGGCGAACAGAATAAAACCGGCGGACACCAGAAAACCCATCCACGCCGTGTCGCTGAGCATTTGCAGCGTCACAAAGGGGCCGACCATCATGAAAATAATGGGTTTGGCAACGCTCTCAATCTGTGTCTCGGTTTCTTCTACCAGGTGTTCAAAGTGCGGTGTACTGCGGTTGAAGTTGGCCATCAATCCGGTCACAAAGGCGGCCAGAAAGCCATTGCCGTGTACAGCCTGCGCCAGTACGAAGGTCAGCAGTGGAATTGCCAGCACCAATGCAAAGTCGTACACCGAGCCTCTGGAGTGGTCTGCGCCCAGGTAGCGATCAAACGCGAACAGCGCGGCCCATCCGACCAAGCCCGCTGCGGTGCCCCAAAAAAACTGCTGACCCAGATGCACCAGGTTATCGGCCTTGAACAAACCAGCGGCCAGACCCTCTAGGTCGTTCAGGTCCACATTGCCCATCACCATGGCCGCCACGGCGGCGGTGAAGATGGCGCCCACCGCATCGTTCAGTGCGCTCTCAGCAATCGAAATGTCCACGACCCGCTGGTACTCCGGCTTGAAGATCACCTGCTTGAGTGTGGGTATGAGCGCAGCGGGATCGGTGGAGCTGATGATGGCAGCGAGCAGCGCCGCCGTTTTGCCATCCATGCCCAGCCACCGTAAAAACACGAACATGAAGAAAAACGTGACCAGGTAGCCCAGCACGGCGATCAGCAAAATAGGGAAGGCGGTTTTGGCGAACTCGGCGCGGTTCAGCTCGTCACCACCGGACTTCAAGATGATGGCGGCCAACACGGTGCAGACAACCACCGCCAAAGCCAGTTCCGCCGACAGGGGCGCCAGCGCATCGTGCAGCACGATGCCCATCAACAATTGGATCGTGAAACTGGGTAACACCGTGCCTTGCGCCACTTTGCTGCAAGCCCAGCCGAACACCAGCATGAGCCCCAGACACCACAGACTGGATGCCAAAACCGCCTCGGTCCCGCCCAGCAGCGCAAGTGAGGCCAAGGCCTGCGGCGCGAACAGATTGAGCACAAATGCGAAGGCAAATAACAAGGCGATGCGTAAGTAGTTCATGGTCTGGACAGTCCGTTATGCGCGTTGGTTTTTTGGGGCCTTTATCAGGCGTTGAATTGCAAAGCCGCCAGCCCCGCGTACACGCCGCCTTGGGCCACCAGTTCGGCGTGCGTGCCTTGCTCGACCAAACGGCCCCGGTCAATCACCACGATGCGGTCGGCCTTTTGCACCGTGGCCAGGCGGTGCGCGATCACCAGCGTGGTGCGGTTGCGCATGGCCGCTTCCAGCGCGGCCTGCACCATGCGCTCGCTTTCGGCGTCCAGCGCGCTGGTGGCCTCGTCCAGCAGCAGCAGCGGCGGGTTCTTCAAAATGGCACGGGCAATCGCGATGCGCTGGCGCTGCCCGCCTGAGAGGCGTATGCCGCGCTCGCCCAAAAAGGTGTCGTAGCCCTGCGGCAGCTCGCGGATAAAGGCATCGGCAAACGCGGCTTGTGCAGCGGTATGCACCTCGGCGTCGCTGGCCTGGGGTTTGCCGTAGCGGATGTTTTCCAGCGCGCTGGTGGAAAAAATCACCGGGTCCTGCGGCACGATGCCCACACGGTGGCGCAGGTCCTCCAGCGCCATTTCGCGGCAGGGCACGCCGTCTATCAAGAGGCCCCCGGTCTGCGGGTCGTACATCCGCAGCAGCAGCTGAAATACCGTGGTCTTGCCCGCACCGCTGGGGCCGACGATGGCCACGGTTTGGCCGGGCTGCACATCCAGCGTGAAATCGGTGAGCGCGTTTTGCAAAGGCCGCGAGGGGTAATGGAAACCGATGGCCTCCATGCGCACCGCACTACCGGCGGACGGCAGCGCTGCGGGCAGGGGCACGGCGGGGGATTGGATGCTGGAGCGCGAATGCAGCAACTCCACCAGTCGCTCAGTGGCTCCGGCCGCACGCAGCAAGTCGCCGTACACCTCGCCCAGCACTGCGAAGGCGCTGGCCAGAATGATCACGTAGACCACGGTCTGGCCCAAATCGCCCGCCGTGATGGTGCCCGCAGCCACGGCCTGGGTGCCCTGGTACAAGCCCCACAAAAGCGCAGCCGATGTGGCCACAATGATGAAGGCAACCAGCGCCGCCCGCGCCATGCTGCGGCGTATGGCTGTCTCGAACGCGCGCGTGGTGGAATCGGCAAAGCGCGTCGATTCGCGCCCCTGCGCGTTGTAGCTTTGCACCACGGGAATCGCGTTGAGTACTTCGGCGGCGATCGCACTGGCGTCGGCTACGCGGTCCTGGCTGGCGCGCGACAGCCGCCGAACCCGGCGGCCAAACCAGACGCTGGGCGCGATGATGGCCAGCAGCACCGCCAGCACCTGCAGCATCACCAGCGGGTTGGCATAAATCAGCATACCCAATGCGCCCACGCCCATCACCAGGTTACGCAAGCCCATGCTCAGTGAGGAGCCGACCACGGTTTGCACCAGTGTGGTGTCGGCCGACAGGCGCGAGAGCACCTCACCGGTTTGGGTGGTCTCAAAAAATTCCGGGCTTTGCTCCAGCACGTGGCTGTAGACCGCGTTGCGCAGGTCTGCGGTGACCCGCTCGCCCAGCCAGCTGACCATATAAAAACGCCCCGCCGACAGCACACCCAGTGCAGTTGCCAGCAAAAACAGATTCACAAAATGGCCCTGCACTGCGCTTGCGTGATCCCCGCTGCCGACAGCGGCAATGCCGCCGTCAATCAGGCTGCGCAGTGCCAGCGGAAAGGCCAGCGTGGCAGCCGCTGTGGCCAGCAAAAAGAACAGCGCCACGCCAATGCGCATGCGGTAGGGTTTCAAAAACGGCAGCAAACCGCCCAGCGAGGTGGGTGGCGCGGTGGCGCGGGCGGTGGCGAGAGGTGGGGGCATAGGGGGTCGGTGGGGAGGATCAATCAGCGCAGGTTCGGCGCACGGTGGGCGCTACCGGGCCGGCTGCCGCTTGGTGATAATGGTCGCACAAACGGGGCCCAGCCCTGTAGCGTGCGTGAAAAAACAGTTTGGCAAACCAAGGAGTGTTCCCCATGATAGTGGCTTCTTTTATCGGACAAAAAGGTGGTGTGGGCAAAAGTGCGCTGGCGCGGGTGTTGGCGGTGGCGGCGGCGCACCAGGGCCAGCGTGTGCTGATTGGTGACTTTGACCTGGAGCAGTTGTCCTGCGTGGAGTGGGCCGCGACCCGTATGGCCGCTGAGATCGAGCCCGAAGTCGAGGCCCGCGCCGCCAAGAGCATCAAAAAACTGCGCCGCGCGGCCGAAGGATATGACCTGCTGGTGGTTGATACGCGGGGTTTGGCGGATGATCTGACCACCGATGTGGCGCGTGAAAGCGATGTGGTGTTCTTGCCCACCGGCACCTCGATGGACGATTTGCGCCCCACGATGGGCCTGGCCAAACGGCTGGCGCGCTTGCGCGATACGGGTGAAAAAATTGTGCTGGTGCTGTCCAAGACCGGCCGCTCCGAGCGCCTGGTCGACAGCGCTTTGGCGCTGATTGAAGATTCCGGTTTCTCCTGCCTGAGCGTGCACTGGCCGCAGCGCGATGGTTTCCAGGCGGACCTGGATGCCGGGCGCGCAGGCAGCGAATCCAGCAACCCCCACCTCAAACAAGCCGCTGCCGAAATCGAAGCGGCCATGCTCGCCTGCCTCTGACGTTGATATAGCGCAGCGCGGGCTCATGCCTGCGCATCCCCGTTCATCAGCGCTTCAACAGCGCGCAGCACCTGCTCGGTGGCGTCCTCAGCTTGGCAATCCACCACCCGGCGCTGCGGCATGGAACGCAGCCAGGTGATTTGCCGCTTGGCCAACTGCCGGGTCGCGGCAATTCCCCGCTCGCGCAAGCTGTCCATTCCCCACAGGCCATCGAGTGTTTCCCAGGCCTGCCGGTAACCCACGCAGCGCATCGAGGGCAGCTCCGGGTGCAAATCGCCACGCGCGCGCAGGGCCCGCACTTCATCGATAAAACCAGCAGCCAGCATGGCGTCAAAGCGCTGCGCAATGCGCGCGTGCAGCCAGGCGCGGTCCAGCGGCTCCAGCGAGATCAGCGGCACGGTGGACTGCGGCACGGTGGACTGCGGCAGGGCGGCGCTGCGGGCGTGGAAGTGCGACAGGGGCAGGCCACTGGCGCGGTAGACCTCCAGCGCACGCTGGATGCGCTGGCTGTCTGCGGGGGCCAGGCGTGCGGCGGTAAGCGGATCGACCTGCGCCAGTTCGGCGTGCATCGCCGGCCAGCCTTTTTGCTGCGCCTGCGCTTCGATGGCGGCGCGCAGGGCGGGTTGCGCAGGTGGCATGGGGTCTATGCCGTCGAACAAGGCTTTGACATACAGCATGGTCCCGCCCACCAGCAGCGGCAGCCGATTGCGCGCGGCGATCTGGCGGATCAGGGTCTGCGCATCTTGCACAAATTCGGCTGCGCTGTAGGCCTGCAGCGGATCGCGGATGTTGATCAGGTGGTGCGGCACCGAGGCGAGTTCGGCGGCGCTGGGTTTGGCGGTGCCGATGTCCATGCCACGGTAGACCAGCGCTGAGTCCACGCTGATGATCTCCACCGGGTGGGCTTGGGCGATGGCCAGTGCGGCGGCGGTCTTGCCACTGGCCGTCGGACCGGCCAGGCAGATGTACAGCGGCAGCGCCGTAGCGGAGCTGGATGCGGGCATCAACGCCCCCGCATGAATAGCCGGTCGAGCTCGGCTACGCTGATCTGGCGCCAGGTCGGGCGGCCGTGGTTGCACTGGTCGCTGCGCTCGGTGGCTTCCATTTGGCGCAAAAGCGCGTTCATTTCGTCGATGTTCAAGCGCCGGTTGGCGCGCACCGCGCCGTGGCAGGCCATGGTCGACAAAATCTCGTCTTGCGCGCGCTGGATCACGGTGCTGGCGTCGTGCTGTGCCAGCTCAGCCAGCACGCTGCGCGCCAGCTCCACCGCGTCGCCCTGCGCCAGCGTGGCCGGTACCGCGCGCACAGCCAGGGTTTTTGCCGAAAAAGCCGCAACGTCCAGGCCCAGCGTGTGCAGCGTCTCGGCGTGGCTGTGCGCGGTGTCGATCTCCAAGGGCGTTGCCGCAAATGTGGCGGGCAAGAGCAGCGGCTGGCTGGCGATGGTGGGCGCCGCACCGCCTTGCAACTGGGTTTTGAGCCGCTCGTAGACGATGCGCTCATGCGCCGCGTGCATGTCGACGACGATCAAGCCCTGCTTGTTTTCAGCCAGGATGTAAATGCCCTGCAACTGCGCCAGCGCCCGTCCCAGCGGCCAGTCTTCAGGGGGCGCATCAGCTATGGGTTGTGGCGCAGAAGCCTCGCCCTTTGCGGGTTGCCAGAGCGCCCCGATGTCACCTACCCGCGTGCCGGGTGGGGCATCGCGCCACGGCGCTGCTGGCGCGCTGGTTTTCCAGGTCGGTGGCTCCGCCTCGGAAGCGCGCAAGGCCATGGGGGCCTGAGTGGAATACAGCGGTCGCGCAGCATTCGCTTGGCCGCGCAGGCCGAAGCCGTCTTGGCTGGCTGAAGCAGCCTCGGCGCTGGCCGCGCGCGGAGCCGCCAGCGCGGCCTCGACCGCGTGGCGGATGGCTTGGTGGACTTCACGGCTGTCCCGAAAACGCACTTCGATTTTGGTGGGGTGCACATTCACATCCACCCGCGTCGGCTCCATCGCCAGGTACAGCGCGTAGACGGGTTGGCGCTGGCCGTGCAACACGTCTTCAAAAGCGCTGCGGGCGGCGTGGCTGAGCACTTTGTCGCGCACAAAGCGGCCGTTCACATAGGCGAATTGCTGGTCGGCGCGGGCGCGTGCGGCGTCTGGAATGCCGACCCGGCCCCAGACCTTCAGGCGGTGTGTGTCGGCGGTGTCTGCGTCACCACTGGTCCATTCCACAGCGATCGAGCGCGCCAGAAAATCCGCGCCCAACACATCGCCCAGGCGCTGGTCCAGTGTGGCTGCCGGGGGCTGTCCGTCGGTGCAGCGCCGCCATTGTTCGACCAGCTTGCCTTCGTGCCAGATGGCAAAACCCACGTCCGGGCGCGCCAGCGCGTGGCGGCGCACGGCTTCGATGCAGTGGGCGAGCTCGGTGGCGTCGGTCTTGAGGAATTTGCGCCGCGCCGGGGTGCTGTAAAAAAGTTCTTTCACCTCCACCGTGGTGCCGGGTGCGCGGGCGACGGGTCGCAGCTCGCCGGTGCGCCCGTCCAGCATGAAAGCGTCCGCGTCGGCGGTGCGCGAAAGGATGGCGCAATCGGCAATCGCGTTGATGGCGGCCAGTGCCTCGCCCCGAAAACCCATGGTGGCCACGGACTCCAGGTCTTCCAGGCTGCCGATCTTGCTGGTGGCGTGGCGCTTAAAGGCAATCGGCAATTCAGCCGACGGAATGCCTACGCCGTCGTCTTCCACCGCAATCAAGCGCACGCCCCCGGCCAGCAGCCGCACCGTGATTTGGCGCGCCTGCGCGTCCAGCGCGTTGTCTACCAGTTCTCGCACCACCGAGGCCGGGCGCTCCACCACTTCGCCGGCCGCAATCTGGCTGATCAGCGTGTCGGGCAGTTCACGGATGGGGCGGCGCGCGGTGGGTAGGGGCGGTATCACCGGGGCATTTTAGGTGGGGCTCTGCGCAGGTGACCCAGGGGGAAACCAGTGCGACGCCGCTCATAAAATATTGTCACAAATTGATGAATAAATAATTTATTTGCTAATAATTTAAATTATTTAGCAATTAAATAGCGTAAATATACCTTTTCTCACACAATAAGCAATGATCTGGCGCAGTGACCTGCGTAGACTGGAAGTCTTCCCGATATTGAATTGCCAAAGGTTTCCATGCTCCAGACCCCCGCTACCAAGTACCGCGCTTTCCCGGCCATCGATTTGCCCGACCGCCAGTGGCCCAGTCGCACCATCACCACGTCACCCATTTGGATGAGCACCGATTTGCGCGACGGCAACCAGTCGCTTTTTGAGCCCATGAATCTGGAGCGCAAGCTGCGCATGTTCCGCAGCGTCTGCCAGATTGGCTTCAAAGAGATCGAGGTCGGCTTTCCCAGCGCTTCGCAAACCGACTTCGACTTTGTGCGCAAGCTGGTCGACGACAAGCTGATTCCGCAAGACGTCACCATCGAGGTGCTGACCC
>CANIRI010000033.1 GCA_947469815.1 Comamonadaceae bacterium
GAGCCACGCAATCTGGCACAGATGGAAGAAGAGCACGGCATACGCCACGCCTGAGGCGGGCTGCTTTGACCCTAACAGTCAAAAGAAAAGGGGCCGCGTGCGGCCCCTTTTCCATGTCCGACGATTCGCTGTCAGCTGAATTTAGCCGCCAGCATCTCCCGCAAAACCCGGCGCTTGATCTGCTTGTTGGTCGTTGCCGGATCCGCCCAGAACCAGCCATCTGCTTGCATGCTGGCCCAGGCCCGGACAAAGCGCACACACACTTCTTCGAAGTCGGCGTCGCTGTAGTTCAGGCTGAAGATGATGCGCCCGGTGCCGACCCAACTCAGGGCAATGCCCTCCAGGCGCAGGTAGTGCTGGAACAACCAGTTGTAGCAACCGGGCTGGGTGTACAGGACCGTCCAGACCGAGGACATGGCGGCCACCCGTATCGGGGCACCCGCCTGCGCCAAGCGGCTGTTCATCAAGGCTTCGCGTTGCGGCCACACCGTATCCAGCGCGGCGTACATCTCCTGCCTGGCGGGGGTTTCAATTTCCCGCAAAAACACGTTCATGGCGCCCATGACGTAGGGGTGCGAATTGAAGGTGCCACGGGCAAAGCAGATATCTGCCGGAGAGTCGTCGCGAAAGCGCTGCATCCAAGCCCGCTTGCCGCACAGAACGCCAATGGGCAAGCCACCGCCCAGGGTTTTTCCATAGGTCACCAGATCGGCCTGCACGCCGAAGTATTCCTGCGCGCCACCGGGGGCCAAACGGAAGCCCAGGAACACTTCATCAAAGATCAGCGCAATGCCGCGCGCGGTGCAAATCTCGCGCAGCTCGCGCAACCAGGCGGTATAGGCTGCACGGTCGAAGTGCGCCTTGCGCGAGCTGTCCAGCAGGCTGGAATCGCTCGGTGCTGCGGCGTTGGGGTGCAAAGCCTGCAGGGGGTTGATCAGCACGCAGGCGATGTCGCTGCGGCTGCGCAGCACCCGCAAAGTGCCCTGGCCCATTTCGGACAGCGTGAAGGTATCGCGCGCGGCCATAGGGTTGCCGATACCCGGCTGCACATCACCCCACCAGCCGTGGTAGGAGCCACAGAAGCGCACCAGCTTGTCGCGCCCGCTGTGGTAGCGCGCCAGCCGCACAGCCTGCATCACGGCCTCGGTTCCCGACATGTGGAAGGAAACCTCTTCCGTGCCGGATATGCGCTTCAAGCGCTCCAGGTTGTCCGCCATGACCGGGTGGTAAGCACCCAGCACCGGGCCGAGATCGCGTACCAGTGCCGCGCCCTCTTCGATGCTGCGCTTGTAAAAGTCGTTACCCAGCAGGTTCACGCCATAGGAACCGGTGAGATCAAAAAAGCGGTTGCCGTCCAGATCGGTGACCGTGACGCCTTCGGTGGAGGCCACAAAGGATCCAATCTTCAAGCCCTTGCCCACCAGTTTTTTGAACTGGAAGGGCACGCGGTAGGCACTGATGAACTGCAGGTCCGACAGGGCGCTCACCACATCGGTGGTGGCATGCAGGGTCTTGGCGTAGCGGGTTTGGAACTCCTGCACCAAACGGGCGAAGGCCGCTCTGCGGCGCGCCACCACATCGGGCGGCGCACCATCGACACCATAGGCCTGCTCTTCATCGTAGGTGTAGCTCGGCAAGAGCGCCGCTACCCGACGCGCTGTGCGCGGGTGGCCCGCCAGCCCCGGGTGCTTGGCCAGGGACAACTGCACCCGGGCCCGGGCTTTGTTCAGCGTCCACAGCGCGGCACCCGCGCCGACTCCATAAAGCGCCAAAGCGCTTGCTGTCAGTTGCTCATCCATTCGGTTTCTCCATATCAATCAGTAATCTCTCAATATTCCAAGCCATGACGATTCGCCAATCCATCAAAAATCTGCTGAACCAGGAGGACTTGAACTTCCTGCTGACCAACCGCCTGCCGCGCAAATGGCTGACCGAATTCATGGGGCGCTTCAGCAAAGTCGAACATCCGTGGGTACGCGACGCATCCATCGCCATCTGGAAATATTTCTCGGATCTGGACCTCAGCGAGGCGAAAAAAAGCCGCTTCACCAGCATGCACGACTGCTTTACCCGCGAGCTCAAAGAGGGTGCGCGGACTATCGACATGGACCCGGCGGTGATGAGCAGCCCGGTGGACGCGTTTGTCGGCGCGCACGGGCAAATTGAGGCGGGCCAACTCTTCCAGGCCAAAGGCTTTCCCTACACGCTGACGGATCTGATCGGCACCGGTGAAGATGCAAGTGCTTGGCAAGCAGGCTACTTTGTGACGCTGCGCCTGAGCTCCAGCATGTACCACCGGTTTCATGCGCCGCATGACTGCACGGTGGAGCGGGTGCGCTATTTTTCGGGCGATACCTGGAACGTCAACCCGATTGCGCTCAAGCGGGTGGAAAAGCTTTTTTGTAAAAACGAGCGCGCTTTTTTGCGCACCCGGCTGAACAGCGGACCCTTTGCAGGTCACACGCTTGCGCTGGTCCCGGTAGCGGCCATTCTGGTGGCCAGCATCCGGCTGCATTTTCTGGATGTGCTGTTCCACCTGCGCTACCAGGGGGCGAATCCGATTGACTGCGACGCGCACTTCACCAAGGGTCAGGAGATGGGCTGGTTTCAGCATGGTTCCACCATCGTGGTCTTGGCACCGCCGGGCTTTCGTCTGGTCTCAAACCTGGACACCGGCAGCCAGGTGAAGATGGGGCAGGCGCTTATGCATGGGGCTGGCTGAGCGCGACAAAGGGTTGTGCGGATGCGGTAAAGCTGTGCCCATTGGCCAGCAGCGCCTGCTGCAACACCGCGACAAAGTTGTCATAGACGCGGTCCCAGGCCAGATGCGCTGCGCTGCTTGAGGCCGCACCGCGGATGTGTGCGATAGCCTGCGGATCCATTGCCAGGGTGCGTACTGCTTGCAAAAAATCGGCGTCCTGGTCGCCGCGTACCAACACGCCGTTGACGCCGGTGTGGATCAACTCCAGGGCTGCCCCATACGCAAAAGCGATCACGGCGAGTCCGCTGGCCAAGGCCTCGGGCACCACGTTGCCGTAGGTTTCAGTCAGGCTGGTGAACAGAAACACATCGGCCGATGCGTAGTGCGCCCCTAGGTCTTCGCCCCGGCGCATACCGGCAAACACGGCCTCCGGGCAGGCGTCCTGAATCGCTTGGCGGGCCGGGCCGTCGCCGACGAAGACCAATTTCGCGCGAGGATGCTTCTGCTGCAGGGCGCGAAAGCCCGCCAAAACCAAGCCCACGTTTTTCTCTTTGGCGATGCGCCCCACGTGGAGTACCGCGAGATCGTCAGCCTCAAGGCCCCACGTTGCTCGCAGACTGTCGGAGCGCCGCGCCGGGTTGAACTGTTGCAAGTCCACACCGCGCGAGACCACCCGCAGGTTGTGGTAGCCCCGGCGCTGCAAACTATCAGCCAGCGCAGCCGTCGGCACCATGGTGGCCATGGTGCGGTTGTGCAATTTGCGCAAGTAGCCTTCAATGGGGCGCTTGAGCAGGCCCAGGCCGTAGTGGCTGGAATAGCTGTGGAAATTGGTATGGAACGAGCTGGTGACCGCGATATGCATTTTTCGGGCAGCAGCCACAGCCGACCAACCCAAAGGCCCTTCCGTCACCACATGGACGACGTCCGGCCGTTTCTCGGTCCACAGTCGCACCAGGCGGTTTTTGGCCGGCAGGCCAAAGCGCAGTTCGCCGTAATTCGGCAGGGCCGCGCCACGCGCCAAGACCTCTTCCATATCGTCCCGAATCAGGCCGCTTTCGCGCGCCTGGCGCGGTCGTACCACCTGCACCAGATGACCGCGTGCGATCAGGCCTTGCACGATGCGCCCCAGCGTCATCGCCACCCCATTGACTTCCGGGGGAAAGGTTTCGGTGACGACGGCGATGCGAAGGCTAGGCGAGCGGCCCTCAAAGGATTCAATCAGGATGTCATCGTCCATGGTTGGCATAAGCGTATAAAAATACGGTGACGCCTTGGCGACTTTTTGGTGAATATTCAATGACTCCAGCGGTGGCTCCGGCCCCTGTGCAGATCAGGCCCCGGGTGGCGCTTCATGGAGATGGCGGCGTTTGGCAAACCAGACCAGCGCCATGGCCGCGCTGAGGCTTGCGCCGAAACCGATCACCAGCGCCGCGACGCTGATGCCTGCGGCTGTGCCCGCCGCATACAAAAGCAGCATCAGCAGCATCCCTGCGTTTTCATTGCAGCCCTGCACCGCCACCGACCGCCCCGCCGTCAACAAGGTACAACCCCGCAACTGCAGCAAGGCATTCATGGGCACCACAAAAAAGCCAGCCAGTGCGCCCACGCATACCAGCAGCAAGGCAGCAGCGGAAACGGTGTCCACCCACAGCATCAGCGGGATGGAAAAACCCAGCGCCACGCCCAAGGGCAGCAGGCGCGCCGAATGCCGCATAGCGACCCAGCGACTGGCCAGCGCCGCGCCAGCCACGATGCCCACCGCGCTCATGCCCTGCAGGTACGCAGCCTGGCTCAAAGGCAGGGCCAGCGCCTCGGTGGCCCAGCGGAGCACCACCAGTTGCAGGGTGGCACCGGCGCCCCAGAGCAAGGTTGTTACCGCCAGCGACAGCCCGCCTAAAGCATCGCCCCAGAGCATGCGGTTTTCTTGCAGAAACGAACGCCACAAAGCAGCCAGTTGCCAGGGCCTGCGGGCATAACGGGCACGGCTGTCGGCCAAGCCCAGGCTCAGCAGCGTGGCGCCGCCGTGCAGACCCAGCACGACCAAGACACCGGCTGTCAAATGGGAGGGCTCACCGGCAGGACCTGGCATCCAACCCCAGTCCGCCAGATCGGGCATGGCGGCGCTGACTAGAAAACCACCCAAGACGACGCCGAAGACCACCGCGCTCACGGTCACCGCCTCGAAGTAGCCATTGGCACGCACCAGGGCCGAACCGGGCACCAATTCCGTGACCAGCCCATATTTGGCGGGCGCATAAAAAGCCGCTCCCACACCGGCCAGGCCGATGGTCAAAACCGGATCCAGGCCGACCAGCATCAGCGCGATCGCGCAGCACTTGAAGGCGTTGGACGCCAGCATCACCCGCCCTTTTTGAAAGGCATCGGCTACCGGTCCGACGAAAGGTGCCAGCGCAACATAGAAGAAGGTGGCGCTGACTTTGAGTATGGGTATCAGCCAAGCTGCGCCATCCAGCTCGATCACGCGGGCGATGGCGACGATCAGAAAAGCGTTGTCGGCCAGCGTCGACAACAGTTGCACCACCAGCACACGGTAAAACGCGAGGCCCAACGGAGGACTGCGGTTGGGCGAATCAGGCATGCCCCGCTTGTACCAGCGGCGCGTGAAACGCGTATGTCACGCGCTTCGCAAGTTGCGGTGCGCCTGCCGCCTAAAGCATGTCGGGCGACTGCACGCTCACCACGGCCGTGTGCGGCCCGAACTCGCGCTCGCGCAAGCGCAGCCACCAGACCGCACCCTTTTTCACAGCCAGTTCTTCGGCGCCTGTGCCCAGCAAGCGGGCCAGCGTCAAACCCAGGGTTGGCTGATGACCCACGACCAGATGGCAGCCTTTGCCATGGGGCCACTGCACCTGGTTCAGCAAGGCGTCTACACCGGCGTCAGGCGCCACAGTGGGCACGATCTTGAACTTGCGCTGCAGAGGCACAACCGTCTGCTGGGTCCGAAGCGCCGGACTCACCCAGACGCGTGCACCCTCGGGCAAATGCCGGTCCAGCCACGCGGCCATGCGCGCCGCCTGGCGCTCACCCCGGGGCGTCAGGCCGCGCTCCAAGTCTTCGAGGTCGCCTTCGCGTTCCACCGCCTCTGCATGCCGCCATAAAACCAGGTCCACGGCTGCTCCTCGCGTCAGGATAAAGCGCCGTAGCGCATCATCAAAGCATGCTGCGCACTGTGACCGCCCGCCGCTTGGCTTAATGCTTGGCTAACTGGCAGGTAGCTGCCGTCGGATTGCATGTCCCAGGCATCCACACCATCGTGCAGATAGGCGAGCAGGCATTCATCGATCAGGCGCTGGCGCAATGCAGGGTTGGTCACCGGCCAGCAAATTTCCACGCGCCGGACCATATTGCGGTTCATCCAGTCGGCGCTGGACAGGTACAACTCCTCGACCTGCCCCGTGCGAAAGTAAAAAACCCGGGAATGTTCCAGAAAACGTCCGATCACCGAGCGCACGCGGATGTTGTCGGTATGCCCCGCCAACTGCGCGGGCAGCATGCAGGCACCGCGCACCAGCAAATCGATCTTGACACCGTATTGACCGGCCCTGATCAGGCTGCGGATCAAGACCTCATCGGTCAGCGCATTCATTTTCAAGACAATGCGCGCGCTCTTGCCCGCGCGTGCGCTGGCGCCCAGTGCGCCGATTTTTGCCAGCAGTTGGCTGTGCAGAAAAAAGGGAGCCACCAGCATTTTCTGCATGCGCGGCAACTTGCTTTGGCTTGCCAGATGCAAGAACACCTGCTCGGCGTCCCGGGTGAGTTCGGGGTCGGCGGTGAAATGGCTGATGTCGGTGTACAAGCGCGCGGTGCGCGGGTTGTAGTTGCCGGTGGACAGGTGCAGATAGCGCCGCATGGTGCGTCCTTCGCGGCGCGTGATCAGCAGCATCTTGGCGTGGGTTTTGAGCCCCACCACGCCGTAGACCACCTGGGCACCGATGGACTCCAGCATCTCCGACCAGTTGATATTGGCTTCCTCGTCGAAACGGGCCTTTAACTCGACAACGACCATCACCTCTTTGCCCCGGCGCACCGCCTCGCGCAGCAAATCCATCATCTGCGGATCGGACCCGGTGCGGTAAATCGTTTGCTTGATCGCCAGCACCTGCGGGTCGTGCACCGCCTCGCGCAAGAACTCCAACAGCAGGTCGAAGCGTTCAAAGGGTTGGTGGACCAGCACATCGCCTTTTTGCAAACGGGACAACATGGACGCCGATCCATGCTGCCCGTGCAGCCGGTGCGGCTGGTAGGCCGGGAAGCACAAAGCAGGTCGTTCGGCCAAATCGATCAGCTGGCTCAGGCGCACCAGATTGACAGGGCCATGGGCGTGGTACGCGGCGCTGGCCGGCAAGTTGAACTGCCTGAGCAGGAACTCGCTCAGGGTCTTGGAGCATTCGGCCGATACCTCCAGGCGCACCGCCTGCCCGAAATTGCGGTGCACCAGCCCCTCGCGCAAAGCGGTACGCAGATTGTCTACATCGTTTTCATCCACCGCCAGGTCCGAATTGCGGGTCACCCGGAACTGTGAAAACTCCAGCATCTTGCGCCCAGGGAACAGGGTCTCGATTTGTGCCCGGATCACGCTGGAGAGCAATACAAAGCCGCTGTAGTCACCCGTTAATTTTTGCGGCAACCTGATCACCCGGGGCAGCGCACGGGGAACACGCACGATGGCAATTTCGTTCTCGCGCCCGAAGGCATCGTGCCCGCCCAGGCGGACAATGAAATTGAGTGACTTGTTTGAGACCTGGGGGAAGGGATGCGAGGGATCCAAGCCCACAGGCACGAGCATGGGGCGTACTTGGCGCTCAAAATACTGCTGCACCCAGACCCGCTGCGCCGGTGCGCGCTCACCATGGGACAACAGACGGATTCCCTGCGCGGTCAGGGCGGGTAAAAGTTGGTGGTTGTAAATGCGGTACTGGCGCTGCACCGTGTCATGTAAGAGCCCGGCGAGCTTCTCGAAACTCTCCTCGCTGTAAGACCCGCTATGGTCATGCGCCTTGGCGGCACTCAGATGGAGCTCGGCGCGCACCTCGAAGAACTCATCCAGGTTGGACGAGACAATGCACAAGAACCGCAGCCGCTCCAAAAGCGGAACATCTTCGCGCTCAGCCCAGGACAAAACCCGCAGATTGAAGTCCAGCAAACCCTGGTCACGGTCCAGCAGCGGCAAGGGCTTGCCTGGATCTGGTCTGGCCGGGGAATCATGGGGGTGCATAAGGAAACTGGTAGGGCTTTTATGCACCATGATAAAGCCCGACCGGCCCAGCTTGCCGCTACCCGGCCCCTCACCTACCGGGGTTATCGGGCTTCAACCACAGCACCGGCTTGGCGGGGGCCACGAAGTAGCTGGGGCATTGGTAGCGGGCAATGTCATGCGCATGCAGCGGAAAACTGCCGCAATTGGACATGCGCCGCAAGAAAGACTGGTAGATGCCGCACTGGAACTTGTCCTCGCCCACAGGCTCCAAAAAGGCGCAGCGCTTGTTCAGGCAGCAGTTGCCGCACTGCACGCATTCGCCCTCAATGGTGTCGGGCACTTGCTTGACCTGCAGAAAGACGTCGCTGAGGTAGTGGCGCACCGGGCCTTCGCGCAGGGCGTCAAAGTGCACCGAGAATTTGCCCACATAGTGGCGGTATTGCCTGACATAACGCAGATCGCGTAGCAAGATGCCCATGATGACCGGCATGGCCGGTACCAGCATGCGAAAGCCAAAATTCATGACGCCGGCCAGTGCAACCGACAGGTGCGCACGCCACCACAGACCGGGCTGGGGAAGGGTGAAGCCGCTTCGCACGGGCTTATCCCAAATGCGGCGTCAGCGCCACGCGTGACATGGTCTGGCTGAAGTGCGCCAGACCGGCGGTCGGCGCACCCGGCACCTTGGCCAAATCATCGTAGCGGCGCAGACGCACCGCCTCTTGGCAGAAGGGCAGTGCCTCGAAGGCATGAAGCTGCGCTGCATCAAAAGCGCCGCCCTGCAAAACCAGGCTGTGCTTGGAAGCAGGCGACAAAGCTTCCCAGTAGGCCGCGTCGACCGCGCACAGGTAACGCTTGGCGTCTACATGCAGCTTGATAGGCTCCAGCACCGCGTCCGGGAACAGGCTGCGTAAAAACGGGAGGGCTACGTACTGGTGTAAATCGTCTTTTTCTGGCGCGGCGTGATCACCGTATTGCGCAGGCCTGTCTTCAGGCTTGTTCTGACCGATGATGTGGCCCAGGTCATGCAAGAGCGCGGCCACCACGGTGCTTTCGGTCTCCCCCGCCGTTTCGGCTAATTGCGCGCATTGCAGCGCGTGGTCGAGCTGGCTCACCGCCTCCTGCCCGTACCAGGTGGTGGCGCGGCTGCTTAGCAGCTGGACGATTTCAGGGATGCTTAAGGACATCTATTTTCCTCTCTGGACATACAGGTATTCAAAGCGCCCGCGCACCAATGATGGAGAAACGCAGGCGGGCACAGCCCCAGTCAATCAACGAGACCGTGCCCAAAATCAGCAAAATCACAAACGACATTTCCTGTAGCTCAAGTGTGCGGATTTGCTCCGACAAAATCAAGCCAATACCGCCCGCGCCCACAATGCCGATGATGGAGGCGCTGCGGGTGTTGGACTCAAAGGCATACAGAACCTGGCTCAAGAGCACCGGCAGCATTTGCGGCAAGATACCGAATCGAACCGCTGCCACGGACGAACCACCGGTTGAAAGAACACCCTCGACCGGCTTATCGTCGGCCGCCTCTATCGCTTCGGAAAACAGTTTACCAAAGCTGCCCAGGTCCGACATGAACAAGGCCAGCACGCCGGCAAATGGCCCCAGGCCGACCACATTGATCCAGATCAGCGCCCAGATCAGAATGTCCACGCCGCGCAGGGTATCAAAGCTGCGCCGGGCAAAAAATTGCACGACTCCATTGATGGTGGTATTGCGTGCGGCCAGAAAGCCCAGCGGAAAGGCGGCGATGGCGGCCATGAGTGTTCCCAGCAGCGCGATGGCCAGCGTCTCCAACATGGCATAGGTGTAGATGCCGGTGCGGTGCCAGCTGCCGGGATCCGGCGGAAACATGCGCAAGACCATGGAACCCAGCTCGCCGAGGCCGCCGACGATGCGGCCATAGGACATGTCCAGGCTGTGCACGCCAAAAGCAAAAACCAATGCTGCCAATAGTGCCAGCAGGAACGCAGGGATACGTCCCCGGTACACCGCTTGGAAATGCTGGGGATAGCGCGCGCGCAAGGCTTCTTGCGCCTTGGTGTAGACAGTGCTCATCCCGCGCGCTCCTGGCCCAACAGGCGGTGGCGTATGCGTTCCGTGACTGCGTCAATCAGCATCACCGTGGCGATGATCAACACCAGCAAAGCGCTCACGTCGGCGTAGTAGAACTTGCGTATGACTTCAAGCAAGGTCTGCCCAATGCCGCCGGCACCGACAAAACCCAACACAGCTGCGCCGCGCACATTGATCTCAAAACGCAACAAGGCGTAGCTGGCAAAGTTGGAGGCCACCTGCGGCAGCACCGCAAAGCGCACCTTGTGCAGCCAGTTTCCGCCAGTGGCCAGTACGCCATCCACCGGCTTCATATCCACGTTCTCAACGACCTCGGCAAATAACTTACCCAGAGCGCCCGTGGTGTGAATGGCCAGCGCCAAAATTCCGGGCAGCGGCCCCAAGCTGAAGGCCACCACAAAAATCAGCGCAAACACGATCTCGGGTACGGTACGTGAAAACTCCAGCAAGCGCCGTGTCGCAAACACCAGCCAGGTGTTGTGCGTCATATTTTTGCTGGCCAGAAAGCACAGCACCAGCGCAGCAAAGGCACCCAGCACGGTGCCCACATAGGCCATCAACAAGGTCTCGCCCATCAGGGCCAGCCATTTTTTCCAACCCCAAAACCACTCAACCGGGTCGCTGATCACCCATTGCCCGTTCTCCAGGTGGCTGATACGGCTGAAGTAGCTGGTAAAGCTGCCAATGTTGTCAAAAAACTTGGCAGGCGATATCTCGGCGATGTGTCCCGCGAAGAGGACGGAGACGCCGAGCACCAGCAAGCCCAGCCAGATCTGGCGGCGCTTGGCCGCCACCGCTTGCGCGTAGGCGTGGCTTCTGGTGCTTGGCGAATTCACGCGTACTTACTTCTTGCGCAATGCATCGACGAACTTGTTGAGTTCGACCACGGGCAGGTAAGCCTCATGGGTGACGGTCTGGAAGGGCTCGTTTTTGCCGCCTGAGAGTTTTTCGAAGGCTGCTTTGTCTTTCTTGGGTGCGTCAAAGAAAGCTTGTTCGATCTTCTTCTTCAAGTCAGCGGGCAGGCTGTCCAGGTAAGCAACGGGCGAGTTCACGATTTGGTCCGACTTGTAGATGATGCGGAAGTCTTCGCGCTTGACCATGCCCTTGTCGGCCATGCGGATCATCTCGGAGTCGTTCTCATTGTTCCACCAGTTGGCGGCTACGTCGACTGTGCCTTGGCTGAGCGCCATCACGGCGTTCACGTGGCTGCCGCTGTACACCACTTTGCCGAAGAACTCGTCAGGTTTGATGCCCATTTTGTCCATGGCGTAACGGGGCACGTTGTTGCCCGAGGTGGAGTTAGGGTCGACCAAAGCGATGCTCTTGCCCTTGAGGTCTTCGATTTTTTGGTAAGGCGAATTGGCCTTCACGTAAAACACCGAGTAGTAACCTTTGACGCCGCCCTTGTTCACCTCGATGGCAAAGGGCGTTGTCTTGACGCCGATCATGCGGGCACGGGCGTAGGACGCGGGACCGTAGTAGGCGATGTGGATTTGCTCAGCACGCTGGCCTTCGATCACGGCAGCGTAGTCGCCAGCAATGCGCAGTTTGACCGGAACACCGATCTCGCGGGACAGGTAAGCGATGAAGTCGCCGTAGCGTTCAGTCACCTGGGCGGCGTTTTCGTCGGGGATGCTGGCAAACACCAACTCGGGGTACTTGGCTTTCCAGTCTTGGGCTTGGGCCGAGGCCATCAGGGCGCTGGATGCGGCGAGTGCGAGGAGTACGCGGCGATTGAACATGAAAATTCCTTTTAAGAAGTTGGGGGGAAAGGAGAGAACGGGAACAGGGGAACCAAGGACCAATACGCCAATCAATGGGCCAGCGCCACCTTGGCAAAGGGCAGCACCACGCCCGTCTGACCGTCATACGGCGTTGAGGCAGCCTGTACCCCAAGCGCCTCAATGCCATACAGCTCACTGACGAGGTCTTCGGTCAGCGCAGCGGGCACGCCGTCAAACACAATGCGGCCAGCTGACATGCCAACCAAGCGCTGGCAGTAGCTGCGGGCGATATCGAGCGAATGCAAATTGCACAACACGGTGATACCCAGATCCCGGTTGATCGCGGCCAGCGCATCCATGACCAGCTGCGTGTTGCGCGGGTCCAGGGACGCGATAGGTTCGTCAGCCAGGATGATTTTGGGTTGCTGCATCAGGGCGCGGCAGATGGCAACCCGCTGCTGCTGCCCTCCCGACAACTGGTCGCAACGCTGGGCGGCAAAGTCAGCCATGCCAAAGCGGTCCA
>CANIRI010000034.1 GCA_947469815.1 Comamonadaceae bacterium
GCCTCGCCCAGATTAAAGCGCTGACCGGTGCCGCCGGCCCGGGCGCGTACCATCACCAGGCCGGTTTCGGCGGGGCGCAGCCACTGGTGCGAACCCTGGGCCAAGACGGCCAGGTGCTGCTCCAGAAAATCTGCGGGGGCGCGCGCCAGGATGCCAAGCCAGTGCTGCCGTGGTGCGTTGTCAGACATGGCGGTACCGGTCACCGTATACAGCTCCATGTTGACGGTGTATCCGGCGTCATGCGTTTGAAATTTTTAACATCTAAGGTCGCAGGCTAACCAAAAAATATGTCTTTTGGGTGACGGTTCTCCATCGCTACCTGACCTTTATACAAGCACCATGTTGGACACCACAGTACACCGCCACGCCGCCTACTACGCGCCAGCCCAGCATTCGCACTTGGCGCAACGGGGTACGCAGTGGCTGGGGCGTTGCGCGCAAAGCCGATGCGCCGTGCGGCAACCGGATTTCCCGCATATTTCTCCTGATCGGCTACGGCAACACACCGCAGCGGCGGCCCGCTACGGTTGGCATGCCACCATGAAAGCGCCTTTTGCGTTAAACGATGGCCTGGACATGGATGCGATTCCCGTCGCATGCAAGGCCCTGGCAGATTCCCATGTGCCGCTCACCCTGCCGCCCTTGGCACTGCGTAACATGGGCGATTACCTGGCGCTCGTACCCGACGCCCCCAGCAGCGCGTTGCAGGAACTGGCCTTTGACTGCGTGCGCGCACTGCATCCCCTGGCCAAGCCGCTGAGCGAACACCAGTTAGCGCAACGGCGTCTCACGCCGCTGACCCCCGCGCAAGACAGGATGCTGCTGCAGTGGGGCTATCCCTTTGTGGGCCATGCATTTCAATGGCATATGACGCTGACCGGCTCGCTCAAAGATCTGACGCCGAGCGAAGTAAACACGCTGCAGGAAGCCGCACTGGATTGGTTTGAACCGGTGCTGAACCAGCCAGTACACCTCGACGCCATCTGCTGGTTTGTGGAGCCGTTGGCGGGCGGCGATTTTTATGAAGCGCAGCGCTTTGCGCTGGGACGCGCATGAGCCATGGTCTGATCTACATGGTGGGGCCTTCCGGGGTGGGAAAGGACAGCCTGCTGGCCTGGGTGTCGCAGCGTCCGCACAGCGACTTTACGGTGCCGCTGTACATTGCGCGCCGATCCATCACCCGGCCCGAGGACGGTGGCACCGAGGTTCACGAAGCATTGACCGAACAAGCGTTTTCAGACCTGGAGGCGGCGAATGGCTTCGCCATGCGCTGGGAAGCTAATGGCTTGCGTTACGGGATACGCCACGCAGAGCTTGCGCCCCTGGAACACGGCCACTGGGTATTGGTGAACGGGTCGCGGGCCTATGTTCCGGAAGTTAGGCGAACTTGGCCTGGTGCCTCGGTGCTACACATCAAAGCCCCTGCAGATGTGGTGCGCGAGCGCCTGCTCGCACGTGGTCGGGAGACGGGCGCTGAGCTGGAGGCCCGTATCCGGCGCTCGCAGGACCTCAGCGCGGAACGCTTAACTGGCGATATGGAACTGGTCAATGGGAGCGGCCTGGACACGAGTGGCCGGGAACTGCTGGCTTTACTTGCAGGGCGCTCCCCAGCCGGGACGCCATAAAGCAGCCCTAACGCCGCCCAAGCCCTCAGGCTAGGACCGGCGATGGGCTGACGGCAACCGCCGGTGGCAAGGATGCAAACTCGCCCGTAACCTGGTGCCAGTACACCAGCTCCAAGCGTCCGTCCATGTGCTCCACCAAGGCGCTCAGGCTCTCCACCCAGTCGCCGTCATTGCAGTACAAAACGCCACCAATCTCCCGCATTTCCGCCCGGTGGATGTGGCCACAAATGACCCCGTTGTAGCCGCGGTGGCGTGCCTCGTTGGCCAACGCAACCTCAAAGTCGGAGATGAAATTCACCGCCATCTTCACTTTGTCTTTGAGATAGGCAGAGAGTGACCAATAGGGAAAACCCATGCGCTTGCGAATCAGATTGAAATAGCGGTTAACCCGCAAAGTCAGCTCGTAGGCGTTGTCGCCCAGGTAGGCCAGCCACTTGGCAAAGCGGATCACACCGTCGAAATAGTCGCCGTGGGTAATCCACATGCGGCGGCCGTCGGCCGTGGTGTGCACCGCGTCGTGCACGACTTCGATACCGCCAAAATGGTGATCGCAAAAGCCACGGGCAAATTCATCGTGGTTGCCGGGCACAAAAATAACCTTGCTGCCTTTACGTGCCCGGCGTAGCAGCTTTTGCACCACATCGTTGTGCGCCTGGGGCCAGTACCAGCGCTTGCGCAACTGCCAGCCATCCACAATGTCGCCCACCAAATAGAGGTATTCGCTGGGGTGGTGTTTGAGGAAATCGAGCAGCGCTTCCGCTTGGCAACCGGCGGTGCCTAAGTGCAAATCTGATATGAAAACCGAGCGGAACCGGGGCTCTGCATCATCATCCGGCACCATAGGCATGGCCATGGCGGCGGCAACAAAACCTTTTACGCGTGAATCCATCGGTGTCTCATCGTGCGGGTTTGATCCTTTTGCAAGCGCTACCGGTGCGCTGTGTCTGATTGAGTTTCACGGGACTGAATGTCAGCGATGCGTCATCTGCATGAAGTTTTTATTACGACACTCCTTAGCCTTTGGAGACAATGTGGGCATGGTCCACGCCGATACCAGCGACAGCGACGCGCTTGCCAGCGCTGTGGAGCACTTTCGTGTGGCCTGGGTTAAGGGACAGAGCGATGCCGCTGCAAGGCGCACCGCAACGCCATCCAACGAAGTACCGCATGATTTTTTACCCTGGTCCTGTGGACCGCAAAAGTTGGGTTACCTCAGCGCCGCGCGCGCCCGGTTGCTGGCCCAACATCTGGCGCACAGCCACCTACACATAGACCGGCTGGATTGGAATGCCAGCCACTGGAGCGCAGATACGCGCAGCGAAGCACTGCAGCGCGTCTTGCTGACGCTGCGCGCTGCCGGGCATTTGCCCGGCTGGCGAAACGAGACTTTTAGCTTTTTCTCTGCGGATTCCGGCCGCCCGTTTTTGCAGGCGGAACGGGCCGGTTTTTATTTTCTAGGGATGCGCAGCGATGCGGTGCATGTCAACGGCGTAACTGCCGATGGACGGATGTGGATCGCGCGCCGCAGCGCCAGCAAGGCCGTGGACCCGGGATTGCTCGACAACCTGTGCGCCGGAGGGCTGGGCGCGGATGAGACCCCCATGCGAGCCGTGGAGCGCGAGCTGTACGAAGAGGCGGGGCTGCATCTGCAGGCCGTCCATAGGCTGCGTTATGCAGGCAGCGTCACCGTCGGCCGGGTGCGCGACGGGGGCTGGCACGAAGAGCGCTTGGAGGTTTACAACCTGTTACTGGCAAACGGTGAACAACCAGCCAACCAGGACGGAGAGGTGCAGGATTTCCAGCTAATGGAGGCTCCGCGAATTGCCCGCCTGATCGAAGACGGGCAATTCACCCCGGATGCAGCTGCGGCGATCAGCCAGGGGCTGTTAGCCCGAGGCTGATCGCCGTGAATGCCTTACGGCTTATCGCTTAGGGCTGCTTGACGATCACCGGCTCGACGCGGAACACGTCGGCGCTCTTCACGTCCACATGCACTTTGACCCAGTGCAGCGAGGGGCTGCCAAAGGTTTGCAGGCGGGTGAAGTTGGGCAAGAGCTTGGTGGGGCTGTACAGAGGCTTGTCGAGTTTGAAGTAGTGGGTGTCGCCATGCACAAACAAGACCTGTCCGCCGAACTGCTCGGTCTCTTTGGCGAGCTGCGCCATGAAGTTGCGAAAGCCGCTGAACTCGGGCAAGGTGCTCTCGTCGAACTCTTCGGTCTCGGGCCAGTCAAAGCCAGGGTCACCTTGGGTCACGACCACAATGCCCGCAGCTTTTTGCGCTTTGGCTTGCTCGAATGAGGAACGCATCCACGCCACATTGGCGGCGTCGCGCTCCAGGTACTCAGCATTGGCCTCGTCACACTTGACGGCAGTGCGGGCGCTCTTGTTGGTGCACTCTTTGGCGCTCATGATCACGTTGTTGTTACTGCCGGGCTGGTTCACGCCGACGAACACCACACCGCCGTGGCTGAAGCGGGTGTTCTCCACAAACTTCTCGCCGAGTTTGCCCTGGTGCTCCAGCGGCATGGTCGTTTGGCCCAAGCTGTTGGCATTGGGGAACATGACTTTGCGGATATGGGCTAAGCGCTCGAGGGTGTCATAGCCGCCGTTGTTGGTGCGGTGGCAATCGGTCCACTCGTTATCGCCGGGCACGTAAACCACCGGTTTGACCATGGAGCCGAACATCGCCAGGGCATCGGTGTAAACATTGTCGGAGCAGACCGAGCTGCCGTCTTTGATGTCGCCGTCGTACATCGAGAAAGCAATGTCCGAGCGGTTGATGCTTTGCAGGACCGCAGGCAACTTGGAATCATCACCGGCTTTTTTGTAAGGCATGTCGCCCCACAGGCCGAAGCTGAAGGGCTTGTTGTCAGTCGCCGTATCGGCGCTTGCGAAGGCTGAAAAAGCGCACAAGGCAGCAGCGAGGAGCATGCGGGATGCGGGGCGCACGGAAGTGGATAGCGACATATGAGACTCCAGAAAAGTGGGAGTCTTTAGCTTATGGACGGAGTGTGACCTCTCGGTGAAAGCTCTGCCGCTTCGCGCGCAGGCCACAGGCCACACGTTGCGCACGCCGGAATCGGGTTTACCCTTGGTTTTCCGCCGCATATTTATTGCACCTTGTTGGCATGAAGATGAAGTTTGCATGACTGTGCGCCAACTGCAACGTCACGCAATCTTCATGGGCAAATTCACACAGATTTGTTTCTTCGTCACCAGACTCCGCCCGGTCACGTTGGAACTCAGTGTGGCTTTATTTAATTTTTATGGAGTTTTTTATGATGAAGAAAACAGCAATTGCCTTGGGCATCGCTGCGATGACCTTTGGCGCACAGGCGGCGGATTTGATCAACACGGAAGACAACAAATTCGAGTTGAACGTGGATGTCGGTGCCTACTACCAGTCCCGCACAACGGCAACAACTGGTGTGGTCACCAGTCAACTGCTTGGAAAAGGTATCAACCAGATCCAGTTACGCAATACCAAAACCCTGCCCAACGGTTGGAAAATTATTGGTCAAGCAGAACTCGACTACGACCCCGTTGGTGACAACGCACCGGCCCTATCGGACGATATGCGCGTCGCCGTTGACGTTCCCGTTTGGGGCCGTATCTCGGCGGGCCAGTTTGATTCTTTCTACGAAGACAATATTGCCGAAAGCTTGGGATTCTGGGGAATCGGCGACTTGGGAGCGTTTGCCGCCGAGCCAGCCTCTACGTCTGACGGCAAGCGCCTGCAGTACTACAACAAGTACGGAGATCTGCAAGTCGTTCTGGACGCCACATTCGGCTACGCAACATCGGCTTTGACCAGCCAAGAAATCGGAGTGGTTGGCACTGTTGCCTACAAGATCGGCGACTTACAGTTGTTTGTTGGCGGCGGCTACGTGCCATCGTACTACTCGGATGCAGGCACAGCAACTCAGAACACTTTTAAAACCGTGAATAACAGCTCCGTTGTCTACACTAACGTGGGCGGCATAACGGCCACTTACACCATGGGCGCCACCAAACTGGCCGCGTCGATGCAGTCAGTCACAGCGGCCTCTGGCGCAATCTACGCCTACAACGGCGCTGCAGTGGAGCAGACTATCGACGCTTGGAAGCTAGGATTAACAATGCTACAAGTGAACGAAGGTGCGGCTAACCAGTTCACACAATACGGCCTTGGCATCAACTACACCATTGCACCAAAGGCGATCGTATTCATGGAGGCTAACTCTTTGGGTGCCACCAACACCTATGGCAACGCGTTTGAATTCGGAATGAAGTACACCTTCTAATCCGGTCAGTCTTTTTTCTCTCCAAAGTTATTGATACCCGGGGCTTGCCCCGGGTTTTTTTACGCTTGGGCGTTGGCGTTTACTGGCCGCGGCCAGCCAGCCAATCCGCAAACTCCCGCCCCACCTGCGGATGCATTTCCCCAAGATCAACTGTCGCCTGTAAAAACCCGAGCTTGCTGCCGCAGTCGTATCGCGCACCCGCGTAGCGGAAGGCAAACACTTTTTCACGGCGCAGCAGTTGCGCAATCGCGTCGGTGAGTTGGATCTCGCCTCCGGTGCCACGCGGCAAGTGCTCGAGCTCGGCAAAGATGCCCGGCGTCAGGATGTAGCGCCCCGCGACCGCCAGGGTGGACGGCGCATCTTCTGGCTTGGGCTTTTCCACAATGCCAGAAATATCTACGACACCATCAGCCACAGCCTTACCCGAGACAATGCCGTAGCGCTGCGTGTGTTCGCGCGGCACGTCTTGCACCGCCAACACGCTGGCGCGCCAATGGGCGTATTGCGCCACCATTTGCTGCATGATCCCCACACCACCGGAAGGGGCCACCATCAGGTCATCGGCCAGCAAAACCGCAAACGGGTTCGGGCCCACCAGTTCTTTGGCGCACAGCACGGCATGCCCCAAGCCCAGGGCGCGCGGCTGGCGCACGTAGACGCAGGTCATGTCGTCAGGCGCGATGGAGCGGGCCACCTGCAGCAGCTCGTGCTTGCCCGCGGCTTCGAGTTCACTCTCCAGCTCGTAGGCGGTATCAAAGTGGTCTTCTACGCTGCGCTTGGTGCGGCCTGTGACGAAAATCATTTGGCGGATGCCGGCCGCATAGGCCTCTTCCACGGCGTACTGGATCAGCGGCTTGTCCACCACCGGCAGCATTTCTTTGGCCGAAGCTTTGGTGGCCGGCAGAAAGCGGCTGCCCAAACCGGCGATGGGGAAAACGGCTTTTTCAACTAAAGGCTTCATATCGCTCTATCCCATTTAGAAAGTGACACGCTCAGATCAAACGGCGCGCAGTCTGCACCATATTCATGACGCAAACGCGTCGGCCAGTCGCTGCGCGCAAGCCTGCGCGTGCGCCGCCTCGCGCGCCTCCACCATGACGCGCAGCAAAGGCTCGGTGCCGCTGGCGCGCACCAGCACCCGCCCCGCATCACCCAGTTCGGCCTCCACTTCGCGCAACACGCTTTGCGCCAGTGGGTTGCTTTGCCAGTCGTAGCCGACAGCAATGCGGACATTAATCAGCACCTGCGGAAACAGCGTCAATTCCGACAGCAGCTGCGCCAAGCTACGGCCAGCGCGCGTGCAGGCCGCCAGCACCGACAAGGCCGATATCACCCCGTCACCGGTGCTGTGCCTGTCCAGCGCGAGCAAATGCCCCGAACCCTCACCGCCCAGAATCCAACCGCGCTTGTCCAGTTCCTCGAGAACATAGCGATCGCCCACCTTGGCGCGCACAAACGCAATGCCACGCGCCCGCAACGCCAGCTCCACCGCCATATTGGTCATCAAAGTACCGACCACACCGGCCACCGCTTGACCCTGCAGCAAGCGTTCATGGACCAAGAGGTAGAGCAACTCATCACCGTTGTAGAGGCGACCCTGCCCGTCGACCACTTGCAGGCGGTCGGCGTCGCCATCCAGGGCAATCCCGTAATCGGCCTGCGCCACGCGCACAGCCGCGACCAGGGCCTGCGGATGGGTGGCGCCCACCTCTTTGTTGATGTTCATGCCGTCTGGCGCGCAACCGATGGTGCTCACCTGCGCGCCGAGTTCGCGCAACACGGTGGGGGCGACCTGGTAGGCCGCGCCGTGGGCCGCATCCACGACCAGCTTCAGACCTTTGAGCGTCAAATCTGCCGGGAATGCGCTTTTGCAAAATTCAATGTAGCGCCCGGCGGCGTCATTGAGTCGCCGGGATTTACCCAGATGCGCAGAGTCCACCCAGGCCGGCTCCTGCTCCAACATGGCTTCCACATCGCGCTCCCATGCGTCGGACAGTTTGCTACCGTGGGCGCTGAAGAACTTGATGCCGTTATCCGCAAACGGGTTGTGGCTGGCGCTGATGACCACACCCAGTGCGGCGCGCTGCGCCCGCGTCAAAAACGCCACGCCGGGCGTGGGCAAGGGGCCCAGCAACACCACATCGACACCAGCGGAATTGAAGCCGCTTTCCATGGCGCTTTCCAGCATGTAGCCGCTGATGCGCGTGTCTTTGCCGATCAGCACCGTGGGCCGCTCCTCGCTTCGCTTGAGCACGCGGCCCACCGCGTGGGCCAGGCGCAAGACAAAGTCTGGCGTGATCGGCGCAACACCCACGGTGCCGCGGATGCCATCGGTTCCAAAATAGTGTCTGCTCATAGTCTGATCATCGTCTGTCTGTTATGGCGCGGTCCGCGTGTCTTGGCTGTGCATGGCCGACCATATCGCCAGCCCTTGCTTGGTAGCGGCTACATCATGCACGCGCAACACCCGCGCGCCGCGCTCCACGGCCAGCACCGCAGCGGCTACGCTGGCCGTCAAGCGGCTGCCGTCGCCCAATGCGGCAGCCGAGGCCAGTGATGACTTGCGCGACCAACCGGCCAGCAGCGGGTAGCCGAGCGCAAGTAGCTCACGCTGTCGCGCCAGCAAAGCAAAGTTTTGCGCCACGGTTTTGCCAAAGCCGATGCCGTAGTCCAGACAGATGCGCGCGCGGGCCACGCCCGCCGCTTCCAAGGCCAACGCCGCTCCACGCAAAAACTGCGCAACCTGCGGTACAGCGTCACCTTCCATGGGCGCGGTTTGCATGGTTTGCGGCTCGCGGTGCATGTGCATCAGGCAGACACCGCATGAACCGTGTTGGGCGATCACTTCGGCTGCGTTGGCGGCGCTGGGCGATACGCCCACGCCGGCTCCGTGCCAGCGCATAGCCCACACGTCATTGATGATGTCCGCGCCCGCGTCCAGCGCCCATTGCATGACCTGCGGCTTGTAGGTGTCCACAGAAATAGGCACGCCCAGGGTCAGTGCATGCTGCAAAACGGGTTGCACACGCGCCCACTCGTCCTCGGCGCTGACAGGCTGCGCACCGGGGCGGGTGGACTCGCCTCCGATATCGAGCATGTCCGCGCCCTCTTGCAGTAATTGCTCGCAGTGAGCCCGCGCTGCATCCACCGCAAAGTGCCGCCCGCCATCGGAGAAAGAGTCGGGCGTGACATTGACGATGCCCATCACCCGGGGCCGCAACAGGTCAACTTGGAAGCGGGTGGTTTGCCAAAACATGGTGTGTGGTGGTCAAAAAAACGGGGCTGTGAAGCCCCGTGCGGTTGAGTCGGCCCGGCGCTTAGGCAGCGGTCGGTTCCACCGGTGGCACCACGGCAGTCGTCGCGGGCGCAGAGCCGCCACTGTCGCCACCGCTGGTGGGCGGACGCGGTGACCAGTCTTTGTTCACACGCGGCTCACGCCCAGCCATGATGTCGTCGAGCTGCTCGCTGTCAATGGTTTCCCACTCCAGCAGGGCTTTGGCCATGGCGTGCATCTTGTCCTGGTTGTCTTCAATCAGCTTGCGAGCCAAAGCGTATTGCTGGTCGATGATGCGGCGCACCTCGGCGTCCACCTTTTGCATGGTTTGCTCGCTCATGGACGTGGTCTTGGTGACCGAGCGCCCCAAGAAAACTTCGCCTTCGTTTTCGGCGTAGACCATGGGGCCCAGCGCCTCGGTCATGCCGTAACGCGTGACCATGTCGCGGGCGATCTGAGTGGCGCGCTCAAAGTCATTGCTGGCACCGGTGGTCATTTGTTTCATGAACACCTCTTCGGCAATCCGGCCACCGAACAACATGCTGATCTGGTTCAGCATGTAGTCGCTGTCGTAGGAATAACGGTCTTGCGCGGGCAGGCTCATGGTGACGCCCAACGCACGGCCGCGCGGGATGATGGTGACCTTGTGCACCGGGTCGCATTTGGGCAGCAACTTGCCGATCAGCGCGTGCCCCGACTCGTGGTATGCCGTGTTGCGGCGCTCTTCCTCAGGCATGACCATGCTCTTGCGCTCGGGGCCCATAAGGATTTTGTCCTTGGCCTTCTCGAAGTCTTGCATCTCCACCACGCGGGCGTTGCGCCGCGCGGCCATCAATGCGGCCTCGTTGCACAGATTGGCCAAATCAGCGCCAGACATGCCAGGCGTGCCGCGCGCGATCACGCTGGGGTTCACATCCTGGCCTGCCGGGATTTTGCGCATATGCACCGCCAAAATCTGCTCGCGGCCACGGATATCGGGAAGGGTCACGTAGACCTGGCGGTCAAAGCGGCCAGGGCGCAAGAGCGCGGCGTCCAAAATGTCCGGGCGGTTGGTCGCCGCCACGACGATGACGCCCAAGTTGGTCTCAAAGCCGTCCATCTCAACCAGCATCTGATTCAGGGTTTGTTCGCGTTCATCGTTACCGCCACCCAAGCCTGCGCCACGCTGGCGACCGACCGCGTCAATCTCGTCAATGAAAATAATGCAAGGGGCGTTTTTCTTGGCGTTGTCGAACATGTCGCGTACGCGCGAGGCACCGACGCCGACAAACATTTCCACAAAGTCGGAACCCGAGATGCTGAAAAACGGCACTTTGGCCTCGCCGGCAATCGACTTGGCCAGCAGGGTTTTGCCGGTGCCCGGAGGGCCAACCAACAGCAAGCCACGGGGGATACGGCCACCGAGTTTTTGGAACTTGGTCGGATCTTTCAAAAAGTCGACCACTTCCTTCACTTCTTCCTTGGCCTCATCGCAACCGGCCACGTCGGCAAACGTCACCTGGTTGTTGTTCTCGTCCATCATGCGGGCCTTGCTTTTACCGAAACTGAAAGGCCCGCCTTTTCCACCGCCCTGCATCTGCCGCATGAAATAAACCCAGACGCCGATCAAAAGCAGCATGGGGCCCCAGCTCACCAAGAGGGTCATCAGCAGCGAACCCTCTTCACGGGCCTTGACTTCAAATTTCACACCGTTGTTAATCAGGTCGCCGACCAAGCCACGGTCCAAATAAGTTGCAATCGTGCGGATACGGCTGTCATCGATACGCACCGCAACAATCTCTGTGCCGCCCTGTGCCTCTTGGATCACAGCGCTTTTGATCTGCTTGCTGCGAACTTCATCTAAAAAGTCGGAATAGCCCAGCGTGCTCGCCCCAGACACACCATGGGTATCGAATTGTTTGAACACGGTGAACAGCACCAAGCCGACCACCAGCCAAACGGCAACTTTAGAAAACCACTGATTGTTCAAGCGAAACTCCAAAAAGGGCGCGGGCTGGCAAGTGTACGCACAGCGGGCCGCCCCGGGACAGATGGGGTCATTTTAGGCATTTCAACCCTGGCGCAGCCCTATGGCCACCAAAAAGGTCTCTGAGGAGCGGTCACGCGAGGCTTTGGGTTTGTGCGGTTTGACATGCAAAAAGGCCTGGCGCAATCGCCGCAATACCGGGTCATAGCCTGCGCCATGGAAGACCTTGGCCACCAAAGCACCGCCCGGTTGCATGTGGCTCTGGGCGAATTCGGCCGCCAGTTCCACCAGCTCTTCCATCCGCGCCGCGTCCGCTGAGGCGATTCCCGAGAGGTTGGGCGCCATATCGGAGACCACCAGATCGACCTGCCGCCCCGCCAAAGCCGCCTGCAACTGCTCCAACACGGCGGCCTCGCGGAAGTCGCCCTGGATAAAGTGCACCCCCTCGATCGGGTCCATGGGCAGAACGTCCAAACCCACAATCGTGCCGTCCAGCGCGCCCGCAGCGGCACCGCCGGGTGCCAGACGGCGGCGCAAATACTGGCTCCAGGCGCCGGGCGCGCAGCCCAGATCCACGACAAACTGGCCTGGACGGACCAGGCCAAAGGCCTCGTCGATTTCCTTGAGTTTGTAGGCTGCGCGCGCGCGGTAACCCTCGCGCTGCGCCAATTTGACGTAGGGGTCGTTGATATGGTCATGCAGCCAGGCCTTGTTGACCTTGCTGCTGCTGGTTCTGGTTTTCATAGACTTTCAAACAGGGATAATGCCCTTATGCCCCTTATCCAACTCACACCCGCCGAGCGCAAAGTCCACCGGGCCGAAGCGCACCACCTGGATCCTGTGGTCATGGTCGGCGGCGACGGTCTGAC
>CANIRI010000035.1 GCA_947469815.1 Comamonadaceae bacterium
CAGCTTTCGCAGCAAGGTGGAGCAGTTGCTCGTAGAGCCCATCAGCCAAAGTTCGGCCAACCAGCGCGCGGGTCGTTGCGGGCGGGTGGCGGACGGTATTTGCATCCGCCTGTATGAGCAAAAAGACTTTGATGGGCGCGACCGTTTTACCGACCCGGAAATCCTGCGCTCTTCGCTGGCGGGGGTGATTTTGCGGATGAAGTCGCTGCGACTGGGCGCGGTGGAAGATTTCCCGTTTCTGGAGCGGCCATCTGGCCGGGCGATTGCCGACGGCTACCAGTTGCTGACCGAGTTGGGCGCGGTGGACGACGCTAACGATCTCACGGCCCTGGGCCAGGAGCTGGCGCGCCTGCCGCTGGACCCGCGTGTGGGCCGCATGATTTTGGAAGCACGCAGCCGCAATGCCCTCGACGAAGTGCTGGTGATCGCCTCGGCGCTCAGCGTGCAAGACGTGCGCGACCGCCCCATGGATATGCAAGCCCAGGCGGACCAGGCGCATGCCAAATTCGATGATGAGAAAAGCGAGTTCAGCGGGTATCTGAAGTTGTGGAAGTGGATTGTGGATGCGCGTGGGGAAAGGAAATTGGGGTCGGATCCCGATTTCGCCAAGCGAAACTCGGGCTCTGACCCCAATTTCCGGTCTCCGCCAACACCGAGTGTTCACAAACTCAGCAACCGCCAATACGAACAGCTCCTGCGCCAAAACTTCGTCAATGTGCGCCGCCTGCGCGAGTGGAAAGACATCCACAGCCAGCTCCACACCGTGGTGGCCGAGCACAAATGGCGGCTCAACACCACGCCCGCTTCATACGAGCAGTTGCACCTGTCCATGCTCGCTGGCCTGTTGGGCAATGTGGGCTGCAAGGTGGAAAACGAAGGGCAGCAGGGCGAGTATTTAGGCGCGCGCAGCATCAAGTTTTTTGCCCATCCGGGCGCGCACCTGGCCAAGAAGCCGGGGCGCTGGATCGTGGCGGCGGAGCTGGTGGAAACCACGCGGTTGTTCGGCCGGGGTCTTGCCCATATCGACCCGCAGTGGATTGAACAGGTGGGCGGGCATTTGCTCAAGAAGCAGTTGCTCGATCCGCATTGGGAAAAGAAGGCGGCCGAAGTGGTGGCGCTGGAGCGGGCCACGCTCTACGGCATCGTGGTGTACAGCGGGCGACGGGTGAACTACGGGCGGGTCGACCTGGCCGGTGCGCGAGAGGTGTTTATCCGCGAGGCGCTGGTGGCCGGCCAGTGGGAAAGTCCGTTGCCCTTTCTGGCGGCCAACCTGAAGCTGATCAAGCAAGTGGAAGAGCTGGAACACAAGGCGCGCCGCCAGGATGTACTGGTGGACGAGGAGCTGATTTACGCCTTTTACGACCAGCAGCTGCCCGCCGATGTGTGCAGCGGATTCAGCTGCGAGCGCTGGTACCGCGAAGAGCTGAAAAAGCAGCCGCAGCTTTTGCTGCTGACCCGCGAGGAGTTGATGCGCCACGAGGCCGCAGGCATCACCACCGCCATGTTCCCCAAGACCATCCGGCTGGGCGGGGTGGACTGCGCGGCCAGCTACCTGCATGCGCCGGGTGATGCGCTGGACGGGGTGACGGTGACCGTGCCGCTGTTTGTGCTGAACCAGGTGAACGACGAGCGGGGGGAATGGCTGGTGCCAGGCATGCTCAAAGACAAGGTGCAGGCGCTGCTCAAAACCCTGCACCAGCGGCCCCGCTCGCGCCTGGTGCCGCTGCCCGAGACGGCGGCGAAGATGGCCGCAACTCTGAGCGACGAGCGCTTTGGCGCGGGCAGTTTGGTGGACGCGGTGCTCAAGCTGGTGCGTGAGGTGACTTCGCTGGACATGGTGCGCGCAGACATCAAGGCCGACATGCTGAGTCCGCACTTTTTCATGAACTTCAAGGTGGTGGACGAGCATGGCCGCCAACTGGGTCAAAGCCGTAATCTGGGCGCGCTCAAAGCCGAGTGGGGCAAGCAGGCGCGCGGGGCCTTCCAGGCGCTGGCGTCTTTAAAGCTGGGGCAGGGCGCTGGTGCAACCGGACCTGCCGCAGTGCCAGTGCCGGACAAGCCGAAGCCAGTAGCAGGCCCGGCGCAGACCAAGGCCGCTAGTGGGAATGCCGCCCCCGCTGCCCGAGGGGCCGCGACCATCGTGGACCAGCGCTTCACCGACTGGACTTTTGGCGAGTTGCCCGAGCTGCTCGAAATCCGCAAGGGCGCGCAAACGCTGATCGGTTTTCCGGCGCTCATGGACGCAGGCGATGCGGTCACCATCGAAGTATTCGATGAGCCCGAGGCGGCGGCTGTGAAGCACCGCGCCGGCCTGCGCCGCCTGTTCGCCTTGCAGATCAAGGACGCGCTGAAGTACCTGGAAAAGAATATTCCCGAGCTGCAAAAAATGGCGGTGTCGTACATGCAAGTGGGGCGGGGCGAGGGCGCTGCGCAAGCCGGTGGCACGCTGGAAGAACTGCGCACGCAAATCATCGCGTTGGCGGTCGACCGCGCCTTTTTGCTCGACCCGCTGCCCACGGACGCGATTGCTTTCAAGCGCTGCCTGGAAGAAGGTCGGGGCCGGTTGACGCTGATTGCCAATGAGGTGGCGCGCCTGGGTGGCGTCATCTTGCTGGAATACGCGGCTGCGGCGCGCAAAGTCAAAGAAAGTAAGAACGCGGCAGATGCCTGCCTGGACGCGCAGCAGCAGTTGCAGCGGCTGATCCCCAAGCAGTTTTTGCTGGCTACGCCCTGGGAGCGCTTGCAGCACCTGGCCCGCTACTGCAAGGCGGTGACCCTGCGGCTGGATAAATACCGCGCTGATCCGGCGCGTGATGCGGCGCGATTGGCCGAGCTGCGCCCGCTGGAGCAGCGCTACTGGCGGTTGGTGGCCGAGCGCAAGGGCGCGGTCGACGAGCGCATGGCCGAATTCCGCTGGTTATTGGAAGAATTGCGCGTGAGCATTTTTGCGCAAGAGCTGCGCACGCCGCAGCCGGTGAGTGTGAAGCGGCTGGAGAAGGCCTGGACGCAGCTGCAATAAGCGCTGCGGCCGGGTTCCTAGCTCGCTGTTTAGATCGCCAAATACTGCTGACGCAGTTCCGCGTTGTCGATCACGTCTTTCGCGGTGCCGTCGAACACGATTTCACCCATGTCCAAAATCAGCGCGCGGTCGGAGAGGTGCAGGGCGGCAATGGCGTTTTGCTCGACGATGATGGTGGTGAAGCCCAGCGTTTTGATCTCTTCCAGAATCTTCTCGATTTCACGCACGATCACCGGTGCCAGACCTTCGTAGGGCTCGTCCAGCAGCAGCAGTTTTACATCACGCGCCAGCGCGCGGGCCACGGCCAGCATCTGCTGCTCGCCGCCGGACATGGTCACAGCCTCTTGCTTACGCCGCTCGGCCAAACGGGGGAAGTGGTCGTAAATCCGCTCAATGGACCAGCCGATAGGCTCTTCAATCTGGGCCAGTTGCAGGTTTTCTTCTACCGTCAAGCTCGGGATGATGCGCCGGTCTTCGGGTACCAGGCCCACGCCCAGGCGGGAGGCCTGGTAGGCGCTCATGGTGTGCAGGGGCTGGCCGTCGAGCCAGATTTCACCCCGCTGCAGACGCGGCGCATCCAGGCGGGCAATGGAGCGCAGGGTCGATGTTTTGCCCGCACCGTTACGTCCCAGCAGGGCAACGATTTCACCCTTTTGGATTTGAAAGCCCACGCCTTGCACGATATAGCTTTCGCCATAGTAGGAGTGCATGTTGCTGCATGAGAAATAAGCGTTGGGTGCGGTCACAGATGCGCTCCTCCGAGGTAGGCTTCTTGCACGCGCGGGTCGGTCTTGATGGCGTCGGGTGCGCCTTCGGCAATGATGGCGCCTTGGGCCATCACGCTGATTTTCTCGGCCAGTGAGAAGACCACATGCATATCGTGCTCAATGATGATTTTGGTGACTTTGCCGTCGCCCAGGCGTTGCAGCAGGTCGATGGTGCTGTTGGTGTCGGCGCGCGACATACCCGCAGTGGGTTCGTCCAGCAGCAGTAGCTTGGGTTCCTGGGCCAGGCACATGGCCAGCTCCAGACGCCGCTTGTCACCGCGTGACAGGCTGTTGGCAATCATGTTGCGCTTGCCGTAGAGGCCTACGTCTTCGAGCATGTGTTTGGCCGCTTCGTGCACCGAGGCCTGCTCGGCTGCGTGCGACCAGCCATTGAGCTGGAATTCACCGTCGCGGTGCGAAAAAGCCGGAATCAGCACGTTGTCCAGCAGGCTCAATTCACCGAAAATTTCGGGCGTCTGGAACACGCGCACCACACCGGCCTGGTTGATCTGATGCGGTTGCAATCCGATCAACGAGATGCCATCGAAAACCACACTGCCTGCGTCGGGAATCAATCGGCCCACAAAGGCATTGAGCAGGGTGGATTTGCCAGCACCGTTGGGACCGATGATGGCGTGTACGGTGCCAAACTCGACCGTGAGGTTGACGTCGTTCAGCGCTTTGAGGCCGCCGAAGCTTTTCTTCAGACCAGAGACTTCAAGTGCAGCCATCAGTGCGCTCCTGGGGTCGCGTCAGCGCCAGCGTGTGCGGGTGCCGGAAACAGGCGGCGTTGCAGACTGTTAATACCCTGCATCAAACCACCGGGGACAAAAATAATCAGCACCAAAAAGAGCACGCCCAGGGTCAATTCCCAGCCTTCGCCTACAAACAGGCTGACAACTTTGATGACGGGGTGTTCAATGACATCGGGCAGGAAGCCGAAGACGCTTTGCAAGATCTGCTCGTTGAAGGACGAGAAAATGTTTTCCAAATATTTGATGACGCCCGCGCCGAGCACCGGGCCCAGCAAGGTACCCACGCCACCGAGGATGGTCATCAGCACCACTTCGCCCGAGGCTGACCAATGCATGCGGTCAGGCCCGGCCAGCGGGTCGGTCACCGCCAGCAAAGCACCCGCCAGACCGGCGTAGCAGCCGCTGATCACAAAGGCGGTCAGTGCGTAGGAGCGCGTGTTGATGCCGGTGTATTTCAAGCGGTTCTGGTTGGACTTGACGGCCTTGAGCATCAGACCGAAAGGCGAGCGCGTGATGCGGATGGAGATGTAAAAGCTGAGAATCAGCAAGACGGCACAGAAATAAAAACCGCTGAAGCCCACCATGGAGAAGCCGAAAAAGTTGGTAGATGGAAGTCCATCGCCCACCACGATCCCGAAATACCTGTCCAAGCTTCTCGAATCATCTTTGGCCAATTGCAAGCCGGTCTCGCCATTGGTCAGCGGCGTCAACACCGAATAGGCCAGGTTGTAGGCCATTTGGGCGAAGGCCAGCGTCAGGATGGAGAAGTAAATACCGGAGCGTCGCAAGCTGATGTAGCCGATCATCAAAGCGAAAAGCGCTGTCAGTGCCACGCTCAGGATGATGGCGGGCACCACGTTCATGGTCAGCAGTTTGAAGCTCCAGACCGCAGTGTAGGACCCCAGGCCTAAGAAGGCTGCGTGTCCGAAAGACAGGTAGCCCGTCAGACCGAAAAGAATGTTGTAGCCAATGGCGAAGATGCCGAAGATGCAAAACTTTTGCAGCAGATCGGGGTAGCCCGCGCCAAAGGGTTTGAGCAATACGGGACCGGCCAGCACCACAAGGGCAAAGCCCAGCAGCATCCAGCGGTCTTGTTTGGCCAGTGTGTTCATCATCAATCCTCCATCACGCCTTTGCGGCCCAGTAAGCCACGCGGGCGCGTCAGTAGAATCACCACCGCCACCAGGTACACAATGACCTGGTCAATGCCGGGGATGAGCTGTTTGATCTCGTTCATGGACGCGAAGGATTGCAAGATGCCCAGCAAGAATCCGGAAGCCACCGCACCGGGCAGCGAGCCCATGCCGCCGACCACCACCACCACAAAGGACAAGACCAAAAAGTCCATTCCGATGCGGTAGTTGGGCGACACGATAGGGGTATACATCGCGCCTGCAATACCGGCTACCACCACGGCAATGCCGAAGACGATGGTGAAGCGCCGCTCGATATGGATGCCCAGAAGGCCCACTGTTTCGCGGTCTCGCATACCGGCGCGCACGACCATACCGAAGGTGGTGAATTGCAAGAAGGCAAACACCATCGCGATCACGCCCATGGAGAAGCAGAAATACACCAGACGCCACCAGGGGTAGCTGACGGTGGGTCCTAAGCCCAGCCACTCGCCAATGTTGGCGCTGCCGGTCAGCATCTCCGGTGCAGGCACTGGAATCGGCGTGGCACCAAAGAAGCTTTTGATCAGCTCTTGCAGCACGATGGCCAAACCGAAGGTCACCAAAATCTGGTCCGCGTGGGTGCGGTGGTAGAAGTGGCGGATCAGACCGCGTTCCATCAAGACGCCTAGCGCCAACATCAGCGGTATGGCCAGCAGAATCGAAAGCGGGACCGCAAAGCTGATGATTTCCAGGCCGAGGTCGCCCCACCAGACTTGCAGGTAGGGCACATCCACCATCATCTCCAGCCCAGGGATGCTCTCGTCTTTGACCTGGGTGGATAGCTTGAGCAGCATCTGCACCGTGACCGCGCAAAAGCCGCCGATCATGAACAATGCGCCATGGGCGAAATTGACCACGCCCAGCGTTCCGAAAATCAGTGTGAGCCCCAAGGCAATCAGCGCATACGCGCTGCCCTTGTCAAGGCCGTTGAGTAGTTGGAGAAAAATAGCGTCCATGGGCTCGCCTATCCGCAGCAATTGCCACAGCGACAATCAAAAAAAGAATCGGGTTCCGTAATTTTGCAATTACCTGGAACCCGCAGGGTACCACTGCGCATCCGGGGACTTGTCGACCAAGTCCCCGAACCAGTTGGAATTAAACGACCGCGACCTTGTAGGGTCCCAACTCGCCGCCGAAGATCTCGGGCTTGTATTCCACCTGGGCGCGAGGAACGATCTGGTGGATGTCCATCAGGTCCCACTTGCCAGCTGGCTTTTCCTTGCCGCGCACAACCAGCACGTCTTTGAAACACTGGTGGTCAGCAGCACGGTATTCGGTCGGGCCGTTGCCCATGCCGTCGAACTTGAAGCCCTCCAGTGCCTTGATCACTTGCTCAGGGTTGAAGGTGCCGGCAGTTTCGCAGGCATTGGCGTACAGCATAGTCTGCACGTAGGCGGTGTGCGCTGCCTGTGAGGGCGGCTCTTTGTACGCGGCAACAAAGGACTTGGTGAAGTTCTTGGAGCCCTCGTCTTTCAAGTCCCAGTCCCAGTTAGAGGTACCGAAAATCCCCTTGATCGCAGAGCCAGCGCCTTGGGCCATCAGCTCCGAGAACAAAGGCACCACCACTTCAAAGCGCTTGCCATTGGCCATCTTGTCACGCAAACCAAACTGCACAGCCTGGGTCAGCGAGTTGATCATGTCCTTGCCGTAGTGGTTCAAGATCAGAACGTCAGCACCGGAATTGAGAACCGGTGTGATGTACTGCGAGAAGTCAGCCGAGCCCAGGGGCGTACGGACCGCGTTAGCGGTTTTCCAGCCCAGTGCCTCGGTCGAGCTTTTCATGGACTCTTCCTGGGTCCAGCCCCAGGTGTAGTCGGCGGTCAGGTGGTAAGCCACACGCTCTTTGCCGTACTCTTTGCCCAGAACCGGGCCGAGTGCCTTGCCGGACATGTACGCGTTGAAGAAATGGCGGAAGCCGTAGCGGCGCTTGTCTTTGCCAGTGGTGTCGTTGGAGTGCGTCAGGCAGCTCATGAAAATCACACCCATTTCCTGCGCCAGGGATTGCATAGCAATCGCTTCGCCGGAGGAGGAGCCACCGGTACACATGATGGCACCGTCTTTTTCCATCATGCGCTTGGCAACACCGCGTGCCACGTCCGTTTTGGTCTGGGTATCACCCTGCACAAAGACCACTTTCTTGCCCAGAATACCGTTGCCTTTGAGGGCCAGGGGTTTCATGGTCTTGAGCATGCCGCCATCGCCTTCACCATTCAGGTGCTTGATGGCCAGCTCATAAGCGCGCAATTCGTCTTTGCCCTCATCAGCGTAGGCACCTGTCAAAGGCAGGGTCAGGCCGATGGTGACGGTCTTGCTGTCACCCGGATCGTTACGGAATGTCGCAGCAGACGCGTTCTTCATGTAGAAAGCCGGCGCGCTGGCGCTGGCCATCATGCCGGTGATGGATTTGAGGGCGGTACGGCGAGTCGATTGGGTCATTCGGGTTCCTGTTTACTTGGGCTGAGGTTTAGACAAAAAGTGTCCAGCGAAGACGAGAGAGGCCAGTATAGGGAATGGCCTTGCTGCAAACAATCACTGGGATCTAGGGTTTTCCCTAGCTTCCGCCTGTCCTTACGGACTCCTGACTACGTTTGCAGGCCCATGGCCCACAAGTTGTTGGAACGTGCGCCGCTGCGGCAAAAAGCCAAAACCGGTGTTGCGGCTTGCGCAACTGCGGCGGCCATCGCGTCCACTTGCGCCTGCGTGACCTGGCCACTGATCACCGGGATGTAGTGGTAGTCCATACCCGCCGCGCGCGCCGCCGCTTCAATGGCACTGGATAGGGGTTGGTCCGGACCGCCTTCGCCATCGGGCCGGTTATTGATGACAGTGCGTATGCCGTGGGTGGCCAGCGCGGCCATGTCCTCGGGTTGCAGTTGACCGGCAGTGCAGAAGTCCGGCGTGTGTTGGTTCACAGAAATAGGCATGTCGTGCTTTCTTTAAGAGGTCAGGTGGTTTGGGAGCTCGAGTTTTTGGAGCCTTTGCAGCGCACGGTGCAGCGTACCTTCTTCTTTGGCAAAGCAAAAGCGCACGATGCCCTGGTCGAAACCATCCACATAAAAAGCGGACAGGGGAATCGCGGTCACGCCGACTTCGATGGTGAGCCAGCGGCAAAATTCGGCTTCGCTCAATTGGCTCACAGCACCGATTTGCACGCATTGGAAAAAGCTGCCTTCGCTGGGCAGCAAGGTGAAGCCGGTTTGCGCCAGGCCGGCGCGGAAAAGATCGCGTTTGCGTTGGTAGAAGGCGGGGAGTCCGAGGTAACGGTCGGGCTCTTGCATGTAGGCCGCCAAGCCGTATTGCATGGGCGTGTTGACGGTGAATACATTGAACTGGTGGACTTTGCGGAACTCGCGCATCAGGTTAGCTGGCGCTGCCACGTAGCCGATTTTCCAGCCGGTGACGTGGTAGGTTTTGCCAAAGCTCGACACGATGAATGCGCGCTCTGCGAGGCCCGGGTAACCGGCAGCGCTGCAATGCCGGTGGCCATCAAACACCATGTGTTCATAGACCTCGTCGCTGATCAGGTACACGTTGGTGGGTGCCAGCAGGGCTTGCAGGGCCAGCATGTCGGCGTCGCTCCACACGGTGCCGCTGGGGTTGTGCGGGCTGTTGATCAGCATCGCCCGGGTGCGCGGACTCAGGGCGGCTGCGATGCGGGAAAAATCGGGCCGGAAGGTGCCGGGCGTCAGCGGCACCCGCACCACTGTGCCGCCAGCGAGTTCGATGCCCGGCACATAGGAGTCGTAGCAGGGCTCCAGAATAATGACTTCATCGCCTGGATGGACCAAGGCCAAGAGCGCGGACAGGATGGCTTGGGTGGCACCGGCGGTGATGGTGATCTCGTTGACCGGGTCGTAGTCGCGTCCGTACAAGGCGGCTACCTTGCGCGCAACCGCTTCACGCAAAGGGGCGATGCCGCTCATGGGCGGGTATTGGTTGTGGCCCGCTTGCATCGCGCTGCTGACGGCGTCTATCAATGCAGGATCACATGGGAAATCCGGAAATCCTTGTCCCAGATTCACGGCCTGGTGTTCGGCTGCCAGGGCCGACATCACAGTGAATATCGTGGTGCCCACCTTGGGCAAACGGCTTTTCAGGGGCTCAGATATCGTCGTCACGCAAGTACCCTCCCATGGCGCGTTCCACCGCAGCACGCGTCAGCTTGGGGCTGAGCAACTCGGCAAAGGTGTACACAAAATTGCGCAAATAGGCGCTGCGCTTGAACGCCACCCGGGCGACGTTGCTGCCGAACAGGTACCCGGCCGGGCGCACCACCAAGCCGCTCGCGGGGCCTTCGCTGACGATGTCACGCACCGCCATTTCCGCTGCAATACCGATGCCCAACCCCAGCTTGGTGTAGGTCTTGATCACGTCTGAATCAATGGCCTCTAGCGCGATGCGCGGCGACAATTTCGCGGCCGCAAATGCCGCGTCGATTTTGGTGCGGCCGGTGAAAGAGGGGTGGTAGGTGATCAGCGGCTCGCGCGCCACGTCCTCCAAAGTGATCAGCTCCTTCTTGACCAGCGGGTGGTCTTGCGGCAGTACCAGCGTGTGTTGCCAGACATAGCAGGGCAGGGTGACCAGTTCATCAAAGTCGGCCAGCGACTCGGTGGCGATGCCGATCTCGGCGACTTCGTCAATCAGCATGCGCGCCACTTGCGCCGGAGCCGCTTGGTGCAGGCTGACATTGACTTTGGGAAACTGCTGGCGCAACCCGGCCACGAATTCGGGCAGCACGTAGCGGGCCTGGGTGTGGGTGGTGGCGATGGACAGCGTGCCGCTGTCCTGCTGGCTGAATTGTTCTCCAATCCGCCGCAGGTTACCGACTTCGCGCAGGATCACGTCGATGCTTTTGAGCACGTGTTGGCCAGGTTCGGTGACCCGCTTGAGTCGCTTTCCGTGTCTTGAAAAGATCTCGATCCCCAGTTCGCCCTCGAGCTCCAAGATGGCTTTAGAAACACCGGGCTGCGAGGTGTTGAGCGCCTTAGCCGCTTCGGTCAGGTTCAAATTGCGCCGAACGGCTTCCTGCACAAACCGGAATTGATGGAGATTCATAACTAATCAAGCTAAAGAATCTAAATATTATGCAATATCCATCAATCTACAGGCCTTTCAAGGCAACAGCGGCGAGCATGTTCACAACCTCGGGTTCTTCGCCCACGGCGGGCATGAGTTGGAAAACCAGACCGGGGTAACGGGTTCGCAACTGGGCAAGCAACTGCGGCAAGTCTTCCCTTGCGTGTCTACCGACGCCCAGAAACATGGGAACCACCGTGATGTGTGCTATGCCCTCGGCCGCCAATTCGGAGGTCACCTGGGGCAGGTCCGGCTGACTCAGTTCCAGGTAGGCGCATGCAACCCGCGTGCCGGGCGACTGGGCGGAAATAGCCTGGGCTACGGCCTGTATCGGCCGGTGCCACAGCGGATCGCGCGACCCGTGCGCAAACAAGACCAATGCCTTTGTAGGTGCACCGTTGGCGCCGTGGTTCGTGGGGGTCGGCATCAGCGCCTTAAAACCAGCCAGGTAAAGGCCGAAAGCGAGATCACGCTGTAAATCAAGCCCGGCAGCGCAGCCGCCAGCCACGGCTGCCAACCTTGCAGCATGGCCATGTCGCTGAGCACATTGTTCAGCAGCAAAAAGCTGATGCCGGCCATCACCCCGCCAAAGACATAACCGGCGATACCGCCGCTGCGGAAATGCAAATACGCGAAAGGCAGCGCCAGCACCACCATCACCAGGCAACTCAGCGGGTAGAAAACCTTTCGCCAAAACTGCAATTCATACTTTTGGGCGGACTGCCCGTTGTCCGCCAGGTGCCGGGTGTACTGGAACAGGTCCACGGTGCCCATGTTCTCTGGACGCAAAATGGCGGCAGAAACCATGTCCGCGCTGATGCTGTTGGGCCATCGCATGGTTTGCGCTTGGGAGTGGTTGATCGTCGGCGCATCGGATTTTTTACTGTCCTCAAAGGTTATCAGCTTGGCATCGTGGAGGGTCCATGACGCGTCGCTATTCGCACTGGCCCAGCGCCCGGTCATCAAGGACACGAAATGGC
>CANIRI010000036.1 GCA_947469815.1 Comamonadaceae bacterium
ACCTTTGCGGCACTGTTTCTGCTGGCTTTCATGCTCTGGCGCGACGGACTGCGCGGCACCCGTGCGCTGTTCCTGGCCATGGGCTGGCCCGGGCTGGCGGTGGGTGCGTGTTTCGCCATCGCGTCCACTTCCTTCGTCAGCGCCCTGGCCTACACCAGCGTGGCCAACATTCTGCTGATGCAAGCCGGGGTGCCGCTGATTGCGGCGTTGATGTCGGCGCTGCTGTTTCGTGAACACGTCTCGGGCCCGACCTGGCTGGCGATTGCAGCGGTGATTGCCGGGGTGGCGATCATGGTCTCGGACTCGCTCAGCGGCAGCGTCTCGCCGATTGGTGACGCGCTGGCGGTGCTGATTGCCCTGGCTTTTGCGGGTGCGACCGTGATCACCCGCCGCCACGCCCATGTGGCCATGATGCCTGCCGTGTTGACCGGTTGCACGCTGGCGGCGCTGTTTGCGGGCTGGAGTCTGCCCCCGGCGCTGGTGGGTGCGGAAGACTTTGTTTTGCTATTTGCTTTCGGCGCGCTGAACCTGGGCCTGGGCATGGCGCTGTTTGTAACCGGCGCGCGGCGCGTACCGGCAGCGATTGCCGCGCTGATCGGCATTGCCGAACCGGTATTGGGGCCGCTATGGGTCTGGCTGATTCACCAGGAAACACCGCGCGCCGCCACGCTATGGGGCGGCGGCGTGGTGTTTGTGGCGCTGCTGGCGCACGTGCTGTGGCAGCTGCGCGAAGCGCCCGCTACCGAAACCTGATCACATACCGCAGCGCAGGCTTAACGCTGGTGCGTCTGCCACTTGGGATGCACGTAGTACGGCGCATCGGAGGGCGGTAGCGGGTTGCGCCCGCGCACCGCGTCGGCCAGCTTCTCGGCCATCATGATGGTGGGGGCATTGAGGTTACCGCTGGTGATTTGCGGCATCAGCGATGCATCGACCACGCGCAAACCACGCACGCTGTGCACACGGCCTTGGCCATCGGTGACCGCCATCGGGTCGGTACCCATGCGGCAGGTGCCTGCGGGGTGGTACGCAGTTTCGGCACTTTGGCGGATATGGGCGTCGATCTCTTCATCGGTTTGCACCTGCGCGCCGGGTGACAACTCTTCGTCGCGGAAGCGGTCGAACGCGCTTTGCGCAAATATTTCGCGCGTCAGGCGAACAGCGGCACGCATTTCCTTGCGATCTTGCTCGGTGCCCATGTAATTGAAGAGGATGCGCGGCGGCTCCAGCGGGTTGGCGCTTTTCAAGGTGAGCTCGCCCCGGCTGGTCGGGCGCATGGGGCCGACATGGGCTTGGAATCCGTGGCAGGTGGCGGGCGAGTTGCCGTCGTAGCGCACGGCCATGGGCAAGAAGTGGTACTGCAAATCGGGGTGCAAAACACCGGCATCGCTGCGGATAAAACCACCCGATTCGAAATGGTTCGTCGCCCCCAAGCCGGTGCCAAACAGCAGCCACTGGATGCCGATCTTCAGCTTGGCCAAAGCCCCCATAGCCGAATACAGGGTAATCGGCTCTTTGCAGCGGTACTGCACATAGGTTTCCAAATGGTCATGCAGGTTCTGCCCCACACCGCGCAGGGGCGCGACGACGCCGATATCCAGGGCCGCCAAAGCATCCGGATCGCCCACGCCTGAAACCATCAGCAACTGCGGCGAGTTGATCGCGCCGCCGCACAAGATCACCTCGCGCCGCGCACGCGCGCTCTGCGGACGGCCCTGCTGCAGGTACTCCACGCCCACGGCCTGGGGCTTACGCTCGCCGTCTTCAAACAGAATGCGCGTGGCCACGCTGTGCTTGTGCAGTATGAGGTTTTTGCGTTTAAGCGCCGGGCGCAAATAGGCCATGGCCGTGCTCCAGCGCCGACCCTTGTGGGTGGTCATGTCCATAGGCCCCAGGCCTTCTTGCTGGTAGCCGTTCATGTCTTTGGTGAACGGGTAACCGGCCTGCTCGCCGGCGTCGATGAAGGCGCGGTACAGCGGGTTCTTGCAGGCCCCCGTGCTCACATGCAGCGGGCCGGAATCGCCCCGGTAGGAGTCGCCGCCGATGGCGCGGGTCTCGGCCTTCTTGAAGTAGGGCAGGCATTGGGCGTAAGACCACTCCTCCATACCCGGCGCGCGGGACCAGGCTTCGTAGTCCATGGCGTTGCCGCGCACATAGGCCATGCCGTTGATGGACGATGAGCCGCCTATCACCTTGCCGCGCGGGCAGTGGATGCGGCGCTTGTCCATAAAAGGCTCGGGCTCGGACTCGTACATCCAGGTATAGCGCGGGTTGGCCATGGGGTAGCTCAGCGCCGAGGGCATGTGGATGAAAACGCTGTGGTCATCACCCCCCGCCTCCAGCAGCAGCACGCTGGCGTCGCCATCTTCGCTGAGGCGATTGGCCATGACGCAGCCGGCCGAACCGGCGCCCACGATGATGTAGTCGTACTCCTGCGCGGCCATTTTGATTTGCCCTCAGGCCCGGCGCGGACCGCGACGGCTGCGGGCGTTCTGCTCGGTCGCCACCGCCAGGCGTTCGGGCAGCGTCACCACGTCTTGCAGGCGCTCGAACGGATCGGTCAGGTGCGGAATGGCCATGGCTTCGACAAAAAATTCCTGGAATCGTGGCTCGACGGCAGTCTCGATTTTCTCGACCCGGCGCACCAGGTCTTCAATGACTTTGCGCGAACCTTTGTCCAGCAAGGCAATGCGCGCGCCGGTACCGGCGGCGTTCCCCGCCGAACTCACGTTACCCAAAATGCAATCGGGAATCATGCCCAGAACCATGGCGTATTTCACGTCGATATGGCTGCCAAAAGCACCGGCCAAACGGATGCGGTCGACCTTTTGCACCCCCATGCGTTCCATCAAGAGGCGCACACCCGCGTACAGCGCGGCTTTGCCCAGTTGGATGGCGCGCACGTCGTTTTGCAAGATGCGCAAGGCGGGCTTCTCGGCGGTGGCGGGCGCCAGCTCGTAGCAGAAGGTGCGGCCATCGGGCTGCACACGTGGTGAGCGGGCGGACAGGTTCCCGTCAATCGTGCCCTCGTGGCGGATGATGCCGGCCAGGTACATCTCGGCCAGCGCTTCAATGATCCCCGAGCCGCAAACGCCGGTCACGCCGGTGTCGGCTACCGCAGCGGCAAAGCCGGGGTCGTCGGACCAGAGATCGCAGCCGATCACTTTGTAGCGCGGCTCCAAGGTCACCGGATCCACCCGCACGCGCTCAATCGCACCGGGTGCGGCGCGCTGACCGCAGCTGATTTGCGCGCCTTCAAAAGCAGGGCCGGTGGGGCTGGAGCAGGCCAGCATGCGCTGGTTATTGCCCAACACAATCTCGGCATTGGTTCCCACATCCACCAGCAAAGTCACCGGCGAATCCAGGTCCGGCCGCTCGGCCAGGATCACTCCGGCAGTGTCGGCGCCCACATGACCTGCGATACAGGGCAGCACATAAATACGGGCGTTGCGGTGGATCGCAAAGTGGATCTCCGAGGCCCACAGGGTGATGGAGCGGTCAGTGGCCAACGCAAACGGCGCGCCGCCCAACTCCACCGGATTGATGCCCAGCAACAGGTGGTGCATGATGGGATTGCCGACAAAGGTGGCTTCCAAAATATCGGTGGGCTGCGCCCCGACCCGCTGCGTCACCTCCACCGCCAGGGTGTTGAGCGCCTCGCGCACGGCGGCGGTCATCTCGACCTCGCCGCCCGGATTCATCATCACGTACGAGACCCGGCTCATCAGGTCTTCGCCAAAACGGATCTGCGGGTTCATGACGCCGGCTGAGGCCAGCACATCGCCCGAGGACAAATCGCACAAATGGGCGGCGATGGTGGTGGAGCCCACGTCCACCGCAAGCCCGTAGGCTTTCTCGTGCAAAGCAGGCCACACAGCCATGATTTGTTTGCCGGCGTGCACCGCCACGGTGACCTTCCAGGCCCCTGTGCGCAGCGCGGTTTGCAATTGCTGCACCACCAGAATGTCGCAGGCCAAATCGGTAAGCGCCCACTCGAACTCCAGCGCATCTTCCAGGCGGCGCAGGTCACCCGAAGGGTCGTGCATGTCCGGCTCTTGGACTTCGACAAAGTACAAGCGGATCAGCGGGTCGAGATGGATGTCATGCGCCTCGGCTTCTTTGCGCACCACCTGTTTGTGGACCTGGCTGCTGGAGGGAACGTCGATCACCACATCGCCTTGGATCTGCGCGCAGCAGGACAGGCGGCGGCCTTCGGCCAGCGGCTGGGTCGCGCAATAGGCTTCTTCTACGGCGGATACGGGCGACAAATTGGCAGCGTCGGAAACCACGCCATGTTTTGCAAATTCGCCTTCGGCGACCAGAACCTGGCAGCGCCCGCAAATACCGCGCCCGCCGCACACCGAATCGATGTCGACGCCGAGCGAGCGCCCGGCTTGCAACAGGGAAGAACCCAGGGGAAAACGTCCCCGTCGCCCTGAGGGCGTGAAAACGACTAAGGCGTCAGCAACTTCCATGAAGGCTTACCCTTCCCGGCGGCGGCGGTTGGTGGTTTCGCGGCGGCCACGGCCCATTTCACCGTCGGCACCCATGGCGGGCGCTTCGCGGAACTTGCGGATCCAGCGGAAGCAGTCCGGGTCATGGCCCATCATCACGTCAGCTGCCATGATGGCGCGCACCACTTCGGCGTGCAGCGGATTGGTGATGGCGGATGTCATGCCCGAGGCCATGGCCATGGTCAGGAAACCGGCGTTGATGCCGTTGCGCTCGGGCAGACCAAAGCTCACGTTGGACGCGCCGCAGGTGGTGTTGACCTTGAGCTCGGTACGCAGGCGGTGCACCAGGCGCATGACCTGCACGCCCGCCTGGTTGATCGCGCCAATCGGCATGACCAGCGGATCGACCACCACATCACAAGCGGGAATGCCGTAATCGGCGGCGCGCTCGACAATTTTCTTGGCCACCGCAAAACGCACATCCGGGTCTTGCGAAATACCAGTCTCGTCATTGGAGATGGCCACCACGGCAGCGCCGTATTTTTTCACCAGCGGCAGCACGGTCTCCAGCCGGTCTTCCTCGCCGGTCACCGAATTGACCAGGGCCTTGCCTTTGTACACCGCCAAACCGGCTTCGAGCGCCGCCACGATAGACGAGTCAATGGAGATCGGCACGTCGGTCACGCCTTGGACCAGCTGAATTGCCTTGGCCAACATACCCGGCTCATCGGCCAGCGGAATGCCCGCGTTCACATCCAACATGTGGGCCCCGGCCTCGACCTGCGCCAGCGCGTCAGCGATGACGCGGCTGTAGTCGCCCGCCATCATTTCGGCGGCCATGATTTTGCGGCCGGTGGGGTTGATGCGCTCGCCGATGATGACGAAGGGGCGGTCAAAGCCAATGACGACCTCGCGGGTCGCGGAGCTGATGATGGTATCGGTCACGCTACATCCTTTGGGATAGAAAAAACAAACAAAAAATAGACCAGCCGATCAGGCCGCAGCCGTGGCCGGCGCGGGGATATGCGGTACCTCGGGGCCAGACCCGTCGCGCCCCGGATACCAGGGCACACGGCCTTGCAGCACGCCGGAGTTGGTCACGATCTCGGGCACCGAATCCTCTTGCCGGTAGGCCATGATGTGCACGCCAGCGACGCCTTTGATCTCTTTGACTTCCTGAACAATTTCAGTGCAGATTTTGCGCCCTTCGGCTGCGGGCTTTTCGGCCCCGGCCATGCGCTTGATGATGGAATCCGGGATATGCACGCCAGGCACATTGCTGCGCATCCACTCGGCAACTTTGGCTGAGCGCATGGGGCCCACGCCCACCAAAATGAACACCTTGTCGAGCAAGCCCAGGTCTTCGACCTCTTGCATAAAAGTGCGCAGACGCGGTACGTCGTAGCAATACTGGGTCTGGATGAATTGGGCTCCCGCCTCGACCTTTTTGGCCAGCCGCTGGGCGCGCCAGTCAAAGGGTTGGCCAAAGGGGTTGGCCGCCGCGCCGAAAAACACGCGCGGTGCGGATGTGACCTTGCGCCCGCTCTGAAAACGGTGGGCATCGCGCATATCGCGGCCGATTTCCAGCAGCGACATGCAATCCAAATCGAACACCGGTTTGGCTTGCGGGTGGTCACCACTTTGCACGCCGTCGCCGCTCAAACACAACATATTGCACACGCCCATGGCCGCACCGCCCAGGATGTCGCCCTGAATAGCAATGCGGTTTTTGTCGCGGCAGGAAATCTGCATAACCGGCGCATAGCCCACGCGGGTCAGCAGCGCGCACACCGCCAGGCTGGACATGTGGCAATTGGCACCACTGCCGTCGGTGGCGTTGATCGCGTCCACATAGCCGTCAAACACCTTGGCGCGGCGGTAGACCTCGCTGGGGTCGGCCGAGTCCGGCGGCTCCAGCTCAGCGGTGATCGCAAAGCCGCCGCTGCGCAGCACGCGCTCCAGACGGCCGGGCGATGTGTGGCCAGGCAGGATAGGCAGGGGGTAGCCCGGTACCGGTTCGTCGCCGAACTTCATGCTGCTTTCTCCTGCACCGGCTTGGGTGCTTTGTCCTGCGCCACTTTGAGCCAGGATGATTTGCCTTTGAGGCGGGCATCGACCGCGAACTGCACGACCTTGATCGCGTCCCGGCCTTCGCGCATGCGCTGGCTGCCGGCAAAACCTTCCACCCAGACGCAGCGCATCTCGGGCTTGACCTCGCAATTGCCGTTCGCGCGCACGCCGCCGCAGGGGCCGTTGCGTATGGTTTTGGGGCAGTTCATGGAGCAGGACATGCCCGTGGAACTCAGCGCGCACTGGCCGCACATCTGGCAGTCGAACAAAAAGCCTTTGACCACTTGTTCAACGGCTGCCACCGGTTTTTCCAAGCGCTCGTAGCCGATGGCTTTCCATAGCGGATGCAGGGCTACGAAGACCCGCTCAAACCCCGCGTAAAAAATTTCCATCCCGCGCGCGTGGCGCACCGACCACCTGCGAACCGCGTACATCAGGCTGCCCCACTGTCGCTAGCCGCGTCCGCAGCAGGTACCGAAGGTGACGCCAGGGTTTCGTCAACGCCGTGGGCGCGGATGATGCGCAGCAAGTCCTCGTCGGAGTAATGGGCTTCGATGCGGGCAGCTTCGGCATTGGCCTCGGCTTGCAAATCGTCCCCACAGGCCCGCGGGTCGCTGCGCTTCCAGTCGGCCAAATAGTCGCCCGAGCTGGCTTTGCCCGCACGCATGGCGGCGCGGTCAACCGCTTCTTGAAAACGGTGCGAAAGCTGGATCTTGGCGGTCTCACGCCCGGCCTTGACCAACACCTGGGCGGGCACATCGCGCCACGAAATTACGATCAGTTTTGCCATTGGATCACCTGTGTATGCCCGGCAGCGGGCGGTCGAGAAAATGCCTGTTGGGCTTGGCCCAGGCTGCTGGCCAATTCACCGTAGCCGGTGAGCTTGATTTCACAGCGCAGGCCCAAGCGGTCAGCGGCGGCCTGCGCCTGTGCGTAGGCCTCGGGCTTGGGGGCTTGCGCCAGATAAACCAGCTTGCGGTAATTACCGAAATACTCCTGCAAAAGCTGCGGATGGCGGTCTATGCCCAGCCCGCGAATCACCAGCCGGTCAAAGTGGCGCAATAAAAAATCGGTGAGGTAAAAGGTACCTAATTCCTGTTCGGCCATTTCGGCAAAGGCCGCGCTACCCGCATAAAACTCGTAGCAATGGGCCCCGGCAATGCGCTCCACGCCTTCTTCCTGCAACACCTTGTCCAGCAGCCCGCCGGTGCCGCAATCGGCATAGGCCACGAAGATGTTGTCGTAGCGCGCGCGCAGGCCCCGGATCTTGGCTTGCACCGCGCCCGGAATTTTCTCGGGCCGGTTGTGCAATTCGGCGGGCAGGCAGGTCACGTCCACATGGCTCCAACGGTTGGCTTGGGTGATGGCGATCACTTCGCGGGCAATAGCGCCGCAGGCAATCACCAGGATGGAGGCGGCGACGGCGGTCATCGGTGCGTGTGCGCAGACTGCCGGGCGCGCCCGGACCTATCAGGCGTGGGCTGCAGCGCGGCGCGCAGCGATCAGGGTTTTGGCTGTCTCCACCGCCATACCCGCATCACGGCAGTAAGCGTCTGCGCCTACGGCTTTGCCGAATTCTTCATTCAGAGGCGCACCGCCAACCAGCACAATGAAGTCATCGCGCAAGCCCTTTTCCTTGAGCGTGTCGATGACCACTTTCATATACGGCATGGTGGTGGTGAGCAAGGCGGACATGCCCAGAATGTCAGGCTTGTGCTCTTCCAGTGCGGCCAGGTATTTTTCGACCGCGTTGTTGATGCCTAAGTCGATGACCTCAAAGCCTGCGCCTTCCATCATCATGCCGACCAGGTTTTTGCCGATGTCGTGGATGTCGCCTTTGACGGTGCCAATCACCATCTTGCCAATCGGCTCCACGCCGGTTTCGGCCAGCAGAGGGCGCAGAATTTCCATTCCACCCTTCATGGCGTTGGCTGCCAGCAGCACTTCGGGGACAAACAAAATGCCATCGCGGAAATCCACGCCGACAATGCGCATGCCTTCGACCAATGCGTCGTCCAACACGCGGCTGGCAGACCAGCCCCGGCCCAGCATGATGTTGGTGGCTTCGACCACCTCTTCGCGCAAACCGTTGTACAGATCATCGTGCACCTGCTCGGTGAGCTCTTCGTCGTTCAGCGAGTTCAGGTCCAGATCGTCAAATTCTTCAGCCAAAGCAGACTCCTAAATGGTGCGCCGCAGAGGGCGGTTGGCAAGATGGGAAAAATAGTACGGTTCGCACTGCAAAACACCTTGCAGTTTAGCGACGTGTGATTGTCGCGATACGACAGCACCCTGCAGGGGGCGCAATGCGAGCAATTGTCCGGTCCCTACGCGCCGGCGTCCGATCGCGGCGCGGCACCTTCGAGAATCTGGCGGCGGCTGTTCTTGCGTTCCGCGCTGGGCGTGTGCCCGAACAGGTCGCGGTAGCACTTAGAAAAATGCGGCGGCGACTGAAAACCGCAGGCCACGGCAATTTCCATGATCGACATGCCGGTCTGTAGCAGCAAGCTACGGGCGCGGCGCAATCGCATATCGAGGTAGTACTTGGTGGGCACCTCACCGACGTAGCGCTTGAACAAACGCTCGATTTGCCGACGCGACACACCCACCAGCGAGGCGATTTCATCCAGTGACAAAGGCTCCTCCAGGTTGGCCTCCATCAATGCGGCGGCCTCGATCAGGTTTTCATGGAACAGGCCCACACGCGACATCAGGGGCACATGCTGGCGGTCCTGGTCATTGCGGATGCGCTCCAAAATGAACTGGTCCGAAATCATGGGCGCGATGTTTTTACCCAGATGGCCTTTGATGATGTGCAGCATCAAGTCCAGGGGCGCCACGCCACCGGTGCAGGTGTAACGGTCGCGGTCGATGGCGAAGAGCTGGCGGGAAAAAATGACTTTGGGGAATTTTTCCTCCAGCGCGGTCATGTTCTCCCAATGCACCACGGCCTTGTATTTATCCAGCAAACCGGCCTTGGCCAAGGCGTAGCCCCCGGTACACAAAGACCCCAGCGCCACATTGCGCTGACCGATTTTGCGTAACGCAGCCACTACGGGCGGCGTACAAGCGGCTTCAATCTCCACGCCGCCGCACACAAACACAATGTCAGCCTGCCCGATGGCGTCCAAGGCCACGGTCGGCGACAAGGTCAAGCCATTGCTGGCCGGTACCGACTGGCCTCCCAGACTGGCCAGCGTCCAGGTGTAGACGTTTTGCTGACTGATCCGGTTGGCCATACGCAAAGCCTCGACCGCGCTGGACAGGGCAATCATCGAATACTGCGGCAGCGTCAGGAACACGTAGTGGTAGGAGGCGTGGACCCGGGCAACAGCGTTTTCAGCGATTTTCATGTCGCAATTAGAACGCATTTACCCGCCCAGTGCCGGTCGGTGGCATGCGGGCCATGGGTGGCGTTTGCGCCCTGCCTGCTGGGGCAAAATAGTTCGCAGGAGCAGCTTTTCCGCTCACACCACCCGCACACCTCCGACCAAACCATGAACCAGCCGCCCAGCACCCGCCCAAAGATTTGCGTTCTTGCTGACATGGAGCAAGCGCTTCCCCGACTGGCAGACTGGAGCGAAATCCACGCGCTGGCCGATGTGGAATTCATCAACCAGCCGCCATCGGGCACCGCCTTACACGCACGCATCGCCGACGCCGACGCCCTGGTTCTGGTGCGCGACCGGGTGCCGATGAATGCAGCCCTGATTGCGGAGCTGCCCCGACTGCGCTACGTGGTTTTCACGGGCACCCGCAACACCACCCTGGATCTGGCAGCGCTGCAAGCGCGCGGTATTCCGGTCAGCCACACCGAATGGGGCCCATCCAAAGACAGCACCTGCGAGATGACCTGGGCGCTGATCTTGGGCGCCTTGCGGCAAATGGAACGGGAAACCGCGCGTCTGCGCGCCGGCCTGTGGCGCCCCAGCGAGTCCCGCGCGCTGGGTGGGGTGTTACTCGGGCAGACGCTGGGCTTGATCGGCTTGGGTGAAATCGGCAGCCGGGTCGCCCGCGTCGGCCAGGCCTTCGGCATGCAAGTCATGACCTGGAGCCCCAACATGAGCCCCGAGCGCGCAGCGGCCCATGGCGCGCAAGCGGTGAGCCTGGAAACATTGCTGGCGCAATCCCATATTGTCAGCCTGCATTTGGTGCCGTCACCGGCAACCCGGGGGCTGCTGAACGCGGAGCGGCTGGCCAGCATGCGGGATGACGCGATTCTGGTGAACTCGTCCCGCTCAGCCTTGATCGACCACCAGGCCCTGTGTGCCGCGCTACGGATTGGCAGGCCCGCATTTGCGGCCCTCGATGTGTTTGATGTCGAGCCCTTGCCCGCAGACGACCCGCTGCGCACCCTACCCAACACCCTGCTGACGCCACACCTGGGCTTTGTCACGGAACCGGTCTTTGCGCGCTTCGCCCAAGGCGTGGTTGAGGGTTTACACGCCTGGCTGCGCGGGCAAACTCCGCCGAGAATGCTAAGCTGAATCTTTTCGCCAAACCCCCGTCAAACTGGAGGACTTCGTATGCGCAAGTTGTTTTATTCGATTACCAGCGGCTGCATGGCGCTCGCCGCACTGGCCGCCCCCAGCCTGGGCCTGGCGCAGGCATGGCCTACCAAGCAAGCCATCAAACTGGTGGCTGTTTTCCCGCCGGGCGGATCGGTCGACCAAGTGGCCCGCATCTTGGGCCCAGCCCTGTCGCAACAACTGGGACAGTCGGTGGTCGTGGAAAACAAAGGCGGCGCATCGGGCACCATCGGCACCGCTGCGGTTGCCGCCAGCGCGCCGGACGGCTACACATTCGCGGTGGTGTTTGACACCCACGGCGTCAACCCCAGCCTGATGCCCAGCCTGCCCTACGACACCAAGAAAGACCTGTTCCCCATTATTTTGGTCGGCACTGCGCCCATGGTGCTGGCTACCAACGTCAACTCGGAGTACAAAACCTTCGCCGACGTGATCAACGCCGCCAAGAAAAAACCCGGCCCAAGCTACGGCAGCATTGGCTCTGGAAGCCTGGGGCATGTATCCATGGCCTTGCTGGGTAAGAACAACAATCTGGACTTTGGCCACATCCCCTACAAAG